>JAIEOS010000111.1 GCA_019750295.1 Bdellovibrionales bacterium
CAAAATAAAATACTCGAAGGAAAAGCGTTCGCCATCCTTGCCATGGATGGGTTCGAAGAATCAGAACTTCTCAAACCTCGAGAAGCTCTGGAAACATGTGGAGCCGATGTCGACATTGTGTCGGTGAAAGATGGCACCCTTAAAGCATGGACAAAAGATCAATGGGGAGAAAATGTAGATGTAGATCAAGTTCTCTCGGAGATTTCCGTCGGTGATTACGATGGATTAGTTCTGCCCGGCGGTGTGATCAATGCGGACACTCTTCGCACTCATAAAGATGCAGTTCAATTTGTCTGTGGATTCATTAAAGAAGGTAAACCGATCGCGGCCATCTGCCATGCGGCGTGGACACTGATAGAAACTGGTTATGTCAAAGGCCATCGAATGACATCTTGGCCGTCTCTGCGTACGGATTTAGAAAACGCGGGAGCACACTGGGTCGATCAGGAGGTCGTGGTGGATCAAGGTTGGGTGACAAGTCGTAAACCCGCGGATATCCCGGCATTCAATGCGAAAATGATCGAGGTCTTTAAAGAAGGCACATACGAAGATTTCACAAAGACCCATCGAGAAGCTTCACAATCGGATTCTCATCGACCCGTTTGCTAAATTAGCGTTGCGGTAATCGACGAAGAACCTCGTGATACTTCAGTAGCAGAGCTTCTTTGTCGCTAATAATTTTTTGCATGGACGTCAGGCGGTTTTCGAAATTTCTGATAACCACGTTCTGTCTCTCAATCAAGCTCTCCACCTTGGCGTCCTCAAGATTCTGATTATTCAATTTTTCACGAAGAGTTTTGATCCGCTCTTCGCCGTCACGGCCTTGCTGATGCATGGCCTTTTCTATGCGGGAAAGGGCTTGTGAGACTCGATCAAAGCGCTGATCGACCGAACGAACGAAATCCGTCATTTGATTTTTAAAAACTTCGATCTGATTTTCGTAAGACCGCTGCCGCCCTTTGATCTCTTTCATTTCTTCGGTGAGTTTTTGCGCCTCCAATCGGGCCGCTTGAACGGTCAAAGACATTGCGGAGTTGGGCAGAACTGCACCGTTTTGCGGAGTGGTTGGAGCCGAGTAAGACTCCACCGGAGGAGAAAATGTCGGCGGTGGTTGAGAAACCTGGACCTTTTCGGAGACCGAGTTCCGGGATCTTTCTTCAAATAAACCAGGGCTTAGACGTTTTTGCACTTTTTTACCTCAAATCCGCGAGATTTAACTGGACGAAGATGTCCTCATTTCCTAACCTAAAGTCGGATGGATACCGTTCTTCAGATTGCCAGACATGTTTTGCAGTTTCAACCGAATAAAGACGCAGCTCGTTTGTGTTTTTACCATTTTCTCGTTCACCATTGTGAACCCAATCAAAAAATTGATGCAAAATTAATCGATCGATTTAATCGATTTGCTCTAGGCTTTGAACATTGGAGAACAAACAGGCAGCAACTGGTTCAAGAGGTGCAATATTTTTTGCATCACTTTGCCGAAACCTATCAGGTCAATCTGGGATTTAAAAATTTAGTGATGCCGGATCGTTGGCAAGTCCTGGCCATTGATAATCCCATCGACACGCTTAAAGTCCTCGAAAACTATTATGGTCATGGCAACAACGTTCGCATTTTACCTGCTGGCGATAAATCTTTTGTGGTTTTGCAAACCGACGAACAAAAAAACTTACATGTTTCGTCGCTCAACAACTGGATGATTTTAAATCAGCACGGAATTTTAGAACCGCTGAACCCTTACGTGACGATTCATTATGATTCTCAATTAAATCTTCAAGCGCAAACCATCCAGAATGTCGAAGTGGCTCCTAACTCGGTCGCCCGCTTCGCCATTTTGGGCGAAGGCATGCACGGTCACCAAGTTCGGGGTTACACCTTTCAAAAGACCGAAGAGTTCCGTGGTGGACCGGTCTCGGCCTACGCCAAAGTGTATTACGCGATCAAACGCCTCGAGCAACACTACATCGACCGTCGTTCAGACCCCATGTATGTAGAGCTTACACAGATCCTGGAAAAAGCCATTGAACTCGTCAATATGAGACATCCAGAGGCCATTTCCTTTGGGGAAGCGGCTTTGGAGCGCGGAGAACTGGCGAAAGATGCCATCTTTCCCGACGATAATATGATTCGCCTTTTGACACAGACGCTCAAATCCTCTATTCAATCAGCTAAGAACGTCATTCCCCGCACACTCGATGCGGCGAAAGAGGTTGCTTCGGAAAGAGTAAGAGAGCTGTCATGGACCAAAAACCCACCGATCATAGAATAAGACTGAACAAATATTTGGCCGACTGCGGAGTCGCCAGTCGCCGCAAGGCCGATGAGATTATTGAAGCCGGTGCCGTGACTGTGAACGGTCGGAAGGTTTTCGAATTAGGGATTCGTATTGATCCAAAAACCGACAAAGTTATTTGTAATGGTAAACCGGTCACCTCCCCTCACCGCATGGTTTACTACGCGTTTAATAAACCCAAAAACGTAGTGACCTCAAATTCAGATCCCCAGGGTCGTCCCACGGTCCTTGATTTCTTCCCTAAAGAAAAGCTTCGCATCTTTCCGGTGGGTCGACTGGATTGGGATAGCGAGGGATTATTATTAATGACGAATGACGGTGATTTCGCCAACGAAGTCATGAATCCTAAATCTAAAATCACTAAGACCTACCATGTGAAGTTAAATTCCATCCCGACCGATGCGCAGTTAGAAAAACTCACCCGTGGAGTTTCGATCGAAGGTGCTGGTAAAGTGTCGGCCGTTGCGGTTCGTCGTTTGACCGAAAAAACCACGGAAACCAAAGGATGGATCGAGATTGTGATTACCGAAGGTAAAAACCGCCAAGTGCGCAAGATGTTCGAAAAAATCGGTCACGATGTGACTAAATTGCGTCGTGTGGCCATTGGTGAATTACGTATCGGAACTTTGCAAGGGGGAGCGATAAAAGTTCTCGGTGCGGAAGATCTCATCAAAATTTTTAAAATTCACAAGGCCGATCTGAAGGACACCAAAAAGGTTCGTCAAAAACCAAAATCGAAAGAATCGAAAAAAGTTTCCGCTTACAAGCAAGCCGCAAAAAAATCTTAGCTGCAGGTCCGCATTCGGCTTTGATCTATTCGTAGAGAATCGTCCCTCTTTGGGAATTCTCAATCGATTCGAAAAGACTGGGTCCCAAGGAACTCGACACGAATTTAATAAAGCTGGGGACATCGTTCTCGGAGATGCTTAAGTTATACGGCTGCCCCCCACTTAAAGTGCTGTAGTAATTGACGGACTGAGAAAACAGGTTCGAACCCTCGACAATCACATGAGTCGGCAAATTTCCATCGAATGAACTTTGCAAAATCGTCACGTTGGCGCGCGTGGCGATAAGGCCACCTTGAGAGCGAGAATTCGATCCATTCCATCGAATGTTAGAGTTTTCGATCTGGATACGATTCGGAGTGATCTCCGCGCTTTCTAGATAGGAATGAATAAAAATTCCGTACATTGAATTTCTTTCCGTCGACACGCCTTTCAGTAGTACTTGATCGGCACCCTGTAACCATATACCTACGAGGTTCTCAGTAAATTCGCCTCCGACCACTTTAATTCCGTAATTGAGCTTAGTCGGATCAGCACCATAGCTCGGCAGCGGCGGTCGGAACTGTACGCCCTGCCCTCCTTGGGGATGAGCAAACCCTTTGGCAACGCTATCGATGAGGGTGGTATAAGTGTCTTGAACTTCTCCATCATTACCTGCCAAAGCAAAGCCATGCCCTTGGATGGGATTATCCCCGTACACTCGGCATCGAATATAGGAAACATTCGTGCCTGAGATGTGGCCGAAACCGGTCGCGGTGGGCGAGTAGATATCAATGTCCTCCAACGTGACGTTAACTGGTCGGCGCATCGAAAAAACGTAGTTCCCAAGATTATTCGCTTTTATGCGCAATTTACGAACGTTGATCGAAGACTGGGTGTCTATAAAAAAACATTCCCCATAGGCTTCTCAATAGAGATCAGAGGGAAAACATTATTTTTGTCGGGAATCCCCTCTATTGATACATTTGTCTTAAGGTAAACGCGTTCGCTGTCGCCCGCTGAGAAAACAAAATTATTACCGCTCTCAGAGCGTAAATAAACGATGCCCCCACCATTTTTAGAAA
>JAIEOS010000112.1 GCA_019750295.1 Bdellovibrionales bacterium
CTCTACGTTATGCTCAAAAAATCTCGGAGCAAAAAGACTTGTTCCATCAAGTTTGCGCGACATGTATTCAAGAGATGTCCCCTTACTACCCTGAACTGGCCACCACCAAGAATGTGATTCTTCGCGAGGTGGATCAGGAGACACAGAAATTCTTAAGCACCTTGACTCACGGAACGCAAATTCTCGAGGAGCACTTACATCAGCTCCGCAAAAGTGGAAAAGCCATCGTTGACGGGAAAATGGCTTTTAAACTTTACGACACCTATGGATTTCCGTTGGATCTTACACAGCTCATAGCTCGGGAGCAGGGGTTTCAGGTTCACGTGAATGACTTTAGTGCGGAGATGGAAAAGGCACGCCAGACGGCGAAGGCCGCTCGTAAGAGCAATTCCATCTCCTCCAACGAGAAGCATGTGGCTGAATGGACCAAAAACATTTTCTCCTCCCACGGGAAAACGGATTTCGCGGGCTACTCATCGACGGTGCACACTCAACAAAAACCGATCGCCATGAGCGATGGCGAGCAGAATGTGACGTCCCTTAAAGAAGGATCCACAGGTTTTGTGGTTTTTAAAACAACTCCATTTTATGCCGAAAGTGGTGGGCAGATCGGGGACGAAGGTGAAATCACCGACGGTCTCACGGTGGCTGATGTTTTTGATTGTACAAAAATCAATGACGTTTTTGTCCATCATGTGCAAGTGAAGGCCGGAATATTAAAACTCGATGCCCCTTACAATCTCAATGTGAAAGTCTCTCGTCGTCACGAAACGGCGAAGCACCACTCGGCGACGCATTTACTAAACGCAGCTCTTCGCCATATTCTTGGAAATCACGTGGCCCAAGCGGGTTCATTAGTGAATGCGGATAAACTTCGTTTTGACTTTAAACACCCACAGGCGGTGAGTCCTGATGAATTGACTCAGATCGAAGATCTTGTGAACGAGCAGATCATTAACGGGATTCCGGGAGAAATTAAAATTCAGAAGTATGACGAAGCGGTCAAGGCCGGTGCTGTGGCTATGGCGGGAGAAAAATACTCGGACGAGGTGCGAGTGCTTTCTTTTGGTTCGTTCTCGAAAGAGTTGTGCGGAGGAACGCACGTTGCGAACACTTCGGAAATTGGTGTGTTTAAAATTGTTTCGGAATCTTCGGTGAGCGCAGGAGTTCGTCGTATCGAAGCTCTCACGGGAGCTTCGGCGATCAGATATCTTCGTAAAAACACCCAAGAGAATATTCAAGCGCGAAAACACGCCGCCCTTCCCACGCAATGGGAGGCCTATCTCGATGGTGATTCGCAACGTGTGGACGAATGGATGGCGGCAACGCAGGCACAAATTCAAACTCTAAAAAAACAAATGAGCTCTTTGCAGACCGAAAGTATTGACGCTAAAGATTTAATTTCTCAGGCTCAGTCCGTGAAGAGTTCTAAGGGCGATCTCAAATTGCTAGTCGTAGAAATTCCGATGGAAGATCGTGCAATTCTTAATGAGGCTGCCGATAAAGTTCGTGATCATTCTCAAAATACGGTGTTTGTCATCATCGGTAGCGGAAACCCCAAGGCCTTGCTTGTGGGTTGTAACAAATCCGTTCAAGGGGTGCATTGCGGAGAACTTCTTAAAAAGATCACGCAAACCTTTGGTGGAAAAGGCGGAGGAAGACCGGACTTTGCGCAAGGTTCGATCGAGAAAGTGGATAAGGCAGCTCTTCAAAAACTTTGTGCGGAATTTTTAGCTTAGGAGATTTTATGGTGAAAGTATTTGCGGTTTATGAAGGAAAAAAAAGATGCGTGGCGATTCACGAGCCCTCTCAAACAAAACTCTCGACCGATGCGCCCAAGGATAATAATGGACTGGGCGAGAGTTTTTCTCCGACCGATCTGGTGGGAACCGCTTTGGTCACCTGCACGCTGACAACGATGGCGATCGTGGCCGAGCGAGATGGAGTCGATATTTCTGGGGCCACCGGAGAGGTCGAAAAACATATGTCCGAAAATCCCCGAAGAATTGCCAAGCTTTTAGTGACCATCAAGGTGCCCAGTTCTGTTCCGGTGGAGTACCGTAAAAAGCTAGAGCATGTGGCTCGGGCTTGCCCCGTTCATAAGAGCCTCCATCCTGATATCGAAGCCCCCATCGAATTTATTTACTAAAGCTGAATTCTTCCTTATGATATCGATCAATAAGGGGGAATTATGCTTCTCAAATTGATTTCTATTTTGCTTTCAGCCGTATTAGCTCAAGATTTGGAGCTGGATTCCGAAAGCGCAAATGTCGATCAAGGCAAAAGTGCCTTGGTCATCCCCCAGAACTCTTACTTTAAAAATGACTTCCCGGGAGCTATTGCCGCAGCGAAAAAATCGAAGCGTCAGTATGTATTGATCGAATTTGGTGCCAAGTGGTGCCCAGCGTGTTTGAAGTTTGAGCACGATGTTCTCAACAGCGACGATTTTAAAATCAAGTACAACCAGTTCGTTCATCTTTTGGTGGATTATGACTGGGACGGCAGCAAAGAGTATCGGG
>JAIEOS010000113.1 GCA_019750295.1 Bdellovibrionales bacterium
GAGGACTTTTTACTATGGCTCCAGCTTTTAAAGCAGACTCCTTACATTTATGGCGTGCCCGAGGTTTTGGGAAGTTACCGGGTCCTAATGAGATCACGCTCCCGTAATAAATGGAAGGCTGCAAAATACCGATGGCATACTTTGCGGGACTGCGAGCAGATTTCCGTTCCCAAAGCGGTGTTTTACTTTTCGCATTACACTGCGAATTCGATGGTGCGTTTATTTAAGGGACGGTTTAATCGACTCAATGGCGTGATTATTTCCGTGTTCCTTGTGACGCCGCAGACCACTACCAAATCCTAAATTCACTTGTTTTCACACGCTCTTAGTGTCATCTATCATACACTGAAAAAATAGAGGTGGGATTCATGAAACGCGCATTAATCACTGGAATAACTGGTCAAGACGGCTCCTATTTGGCCGAACTCTTGTTAGGCAAGGGCTACAAAGTCTACGGTCTTGTTCGTCGCTCGAGCAATCCGGTCACGGACCGCATTAAAGATATTTTACCTAAGGTAGAACTTCTTCCTGGCGATCTTTTGGATCAAGTTTCATTACTTGAGGCGGTGGAACAGTCTAATCCTGACGAGGTTTACAACCTCGCGGCGCAGAGCTTTGTGCAGACCTCCTGGAACCAGCCGGTATTGACTGCAGACTTTACCGCGGTGGGCGTGACCAAACTCCTCGAAGCCGTAAGGCGCGCGGCCCCTAAAGCACGATTCTATCAAGCCTCTTCCAGCGAAATGTACGGTAAAGTTCAGGCGGTTCCGCAAGACGAGAACACGTCGTTTTATCCTCGCTCTCCTTATGGAGTGGCTAAGCTCTATGGCCACTGGATCACAATTAACTATCGTGAATCTTTCAATATGCACGCCACCAGCGGGATATTGTTCAATCACGAAAGCCCTCGCCGAGGATTTGAATTCGTCACTCGCAAAATCACCCATCAAGTGGCAATGATCAAGCATGGACTCGCGACGGAATTGCGTTTAGGCAACATGGATGCAAAGCGGGATTGGGGATTTGCAGGAGATTACGTGGAAGCCATGTGGCTCATGCTTCAGCAGGATAAAGCGGACGACTATGTGATCGCGACGAACGAAACTCATACTGTTAAAGAATTCGTGGAGTTAGCTTTTGAACGTGCGGATCTCGACTGGCAAAAATATGTAAAAATCGATGAGCGCTTTATGCGTCCAGCAGAAGTGGATCTTCTTATCGGGGATTATGCGAAAGCAAAAAAAGATCTCGGCTGGGAACCTAAGACCTCATTCAAACAGCTTGTGCACATGATGGTCGATTCGGATATTCAATTAGTTAAAGCCATGAACTAAGATGAGAGTGTTATTCACTGGTGGCAATGGGTTCATCGGTCGCCATCTGCAGAAAAAACTTCAGCAGGAAAATATAGAGGTGGTAGCTCCGGTCATCGACCTGCTGGAGACTGACAAGTGGCGTAACACTATCGAATCGACCGACTTCGATGTTTTTGTCCATCTCGCGGGCATGAGTTCTGTGCCCGAATGTGAAAAACAAGTTACCAATACTTTTAGAATTAATGTCGAGTCCACCTATCACCTGGCTTCGATGGTTGCTGAAATTCAGCCAAAGGCCCATTTTATTTTTCCGAGCACTGGCCAGATCTACGATGTGTCTTATAGCTCTGAGGAAGGTCATATTTACTCCGAACAGGATAAAATCGCACCTCGGAATCTGTACGCCCTTAGTAAATATTTGGCCGAAGAATCTCTTAGAACTCTTGTTAAAAACAAAAAATTGAAAACCACTGTTCTCAGAATTTTTACGCACATCCATAAGTCTCAACGACCCGATTTCTTTTTAGCGTCGGTTTATCAGCAGCTCCTCCTCGCCAAAAGCGAGGGAAGAAGGAAGGCGGATGTTGTCGTTGGAAATATTAACATCGAGAGAGATTTTGGAGTCATTCAGGATTTGATATCGGCCTTAGCCCTATTGATTCATCGTGGGCCGGCGCATGCGCATGAAATGAACGTCTTTCAAATTTCGTCAGGAACTAGCAAGAATCTCAAAAGCCTCATCGAGACCCTCGCTGCAAAAATGGACATGGTTGTCGATTGCAAGGTTGACGAAAAATTGTTTCGAGGGAACGAGCCTAAGGTGATTAACGCATCATATGATAAGTTTCGGGCTGTTTACGGATGGAAACCAAAGCAGTCGAAATCTGAAGAGATTTTAATAACCGCTTTCTTAGAAAATCTGTGAGGAGTTAAATGCGCTATTTTGGACAGTTTGAACCACCCGTTGATAAGTTCATTTATGAAAGGTACTTTAAGTATCTGGATCGTAAGGGAAGTTTTATTGAATGTGGTGCGTTTGATGGAATTTCCGAATCCTCATGTTATATTTTTGAAGCTTTGCTTGGCTGGAGTGCGATTAATGTCGAGCCTTCGCCGATACCGTATCAGACGTTGAAGCTCAATAGACCAAATTCGATCAATATAAATAAAGCCTTATCGAATCGTAGAGGTCAGCTGACATTTAAATTGGCTATTCATCCCACCCTTAATCATGCTTTCGGAAACAGTTCACTATCACATAGTGATGCCCATCTGCGTGAACTGGAGGGGTCCGGGTGTACGTTCGAAAACATTCTTGTGGAGACGGTGACCTATGATGACTTAATCACTGAAGTAAAATTAAAAAGCCTCGATCTATTCGTTCTTGATGTCGAAGGTCATGAGATCAATGTGTTAGAAAGCATGCGTGATTCGCGATTAGGAATCTTTCCTACGGTATTTGTTGTAGAGCACGGTCATTTAGGGGTCGAAAAGCTTCGCGAAATAATTGAACCGCTAGGATACTTATACGATGTGAGTTCCCACGTGAATTCCTACTTTGTCAGAACTGAGGCGGGAGGCCATGTGCTTCGGTCTATGTCTGACCACGATTCACAGTTATTATTGGAGTCTGGGATTAAGGATCTAACCTCTAAATTCGATAAATTGATGGGTAATCTAATACTGGAGAGGGATTCTTTGAGAACAGAAATTATAATGATTAAGAGTTCGCCGTCTTGGAAGTTAACAATTCCCCTAAGATTCTGTAAAAAGGTCTTTAAAAGTATCATTCGTAAGATCCTTCGTGTTGACGCACCTCAATAGAGACGGTGTTTTTTGAGAACTCTGGTGTCGTTACTCTCTCTTGGATTCATTAGATTAGTTGATCTTTTTAAAGGGAGAATGATACACAAGCATATGAAATTAAAGGGGATTGAAGATGGATGTTAGAACGGTCTACGACACAATTATTGTTCCAGCTATTAATGAGATAAATCAAGGTGCCGCGTCGACAAGGCAAATCGAATTAAACGAAAGCACTCGCTTAATTGGCGAGGGTTCAAAGATAGATTCCCTGGGACTAGTTACTTTAATCGTTGCCATTGAGGAGCATGCGTATAACCAAACAAAGAAACAGATTACAGTGGCTTCGGAAAAGGCAGTCGCAAGAACTTCTAGTCCTTTTAGAACTGTGCAGTCTCTAACATCTTATGTACATGAACTAATAAACGAAAAGGTTTAGTGCTTTATGGGAACGATTTTGATTACTGGATGCTCTAAAGGCATTGGAAGATATTTGACGGAACAGTATTGTAATCAAGGTCACAAAGTAATTGGCGTCAGCAGATCTGTTTGCGATTTTGCGCATTCGCAATTCCTCCACTTTGTTTGTGATGTTTCCGATGAAAGCTCTGTCATTGAAACAATTTTAAAAATCCGGTTAACTGAACCAGAAGGCATCGATGTCTTGATAAACAATGCAGGTATTGCATCGATGAATCATGTATTACTCACTCCTTCGTCCACCCTACATAAGCTTTTTAGCACTAACGTTTATGGAACCTTTTTCTTTTCTAGAGAAGCTGCAAAATTAATGAAAAAACGCAAACGGGCTCGGATAATTAACTTTTCAACCGTAGCGGTTCCTCTCAGTCTTGAGGGTGAAGCAGTATATGCGGCATCAAAAAGTGCTGTGGAGACTCTTACCAAAATCATGGCAAAAGAACTTGCAGGTTTTTCTATTACAGTAAATGCCGTTGGTCCAACACCAATCGAAACTGACTTGATAAAGAATGTTCCCAAAAATAAACTTGAGGATTTACTTAAATCACAAGCAATTCGGAGATTCGGTACGTTTGCAGATGTAAAGAATGTTATTGATTTTTACATGAGCGATCAGTCAGATTTTATAACTGGCCAGGTGATCTATCTTGGAGGTGTAAGCTGATTGAATTTTTAATCGAAGTATTTCGACAGAACTCAAATAGAGAATGCGTTGTTTTTAATGATCGCATATTTCTCTATTCCGATCTGCTAGCAGGTATTCAGACCGCTCAGTCAAAATTAGATGAACTTGGATTAGGCCCCGGTGATGTTGTGACAATTGAGGGTGATTACAATCCACTTTCGATCGCTTTTTTACTTGCGACCATAGAGCGAAAAGGCGTCGCAGTCCCTTTAACAGAGTCTGTAAAGGCTAAAAAAGACGAGTTTAAGCGGATAGCCCAGGTCAATGTGGAAGTTAAGATATCTCAAGATGGGGAGTTGATTTCCTTGCATCGCAATGAGCGCCCTGTTACGCACGAGATCTTGATAGATTTGAAGTCTAAAGAGCATCCGGGTTTGATTCTTTTCTCGTCAGGCTCGACGGGAGCAAGTAAGGCTGCCGTGCATGATATGGTCCCCTTCCTGGAGAAGTTTAAGGTAAGGCGGCATTCAAAGCGCGCTATCTCATTTCTATTATTTGATCACATTGGCGGATTGAACACATTATTTTATGCTCTTTCTAACGGCGGTACTGTGATTACTGTTTCAGATCGTTCGCCAAATGTTGTGCTTGAAGCAATTCAAAAGCATAGAGTTGAAGTTTTACCAACATCACCGACATTTTTGAATCTTCTTCTGCTGAGTGAAAGTTTGGAAACATATGACCTTTCCAGCTTAAAGTTGATCACTTATGGGACGGAAATGATGCCTGAGTCTACATTAACTAGGATTCGGGAAACTCTACCAAAAGTAGAGTTATTGCAGACTTATGGACTGTCTGAAGTGGGAATACTGCGGTCTAAATCTGAATCTTCAGACTCCCTTTGGGTCAAAATAGGTGGAGAAGGATACGAAACTAGAGTGCGGGATAACATGTTAGAGATTAAGGCGAAGTCTGCAATGCTTGGTTATTTGAACGCACCCTCTCCTTTTACCGAAGACGGCTGGTTCATCACAAAAGATTTAGTTGAGACTAAGGGTGAGTATTTTAAATTTTTAGGACGGCAGTCCGACGTAATAAATATTGGTGGAGAAAAAGTCTATCCTGCAGAGATTGAAAGTGAAATTATATCGTTTCCTCAAGTCATCGATGTGATCGTGCATTCGGAGAAGAATGCAATTGCGGGTAATATTGTTGTGGCAAAAGTTTGTTTGAAGCCCGGGACTGATGAGAGCGCGTTTAAAATACAGCTAAGAAGAGACCTTCTTATGCGTTTACCCTCTTATAAGGTTCCACAAAAGTTATTGTTTTTTAAGGAGCCGTTTCATACCGAACGGTTTAAAAGAAGTAGGTCCTAATGCGACTCATTATTATTGGTGCAGGCGGTTTTGGTAGGGAAGTTTTTCAGTGGGCTACTGACCAATATTCAGCTGAAGCTATCAAGGGCTTCTTAAGTCCAAATGCATCTGATCTTGATGGGTTTAGAATTGATAAACCGATTCTGGGAACTGAAGATACCTACGAATTTCAGTCTGAGGACCGATTTATTTTAGCCGTAGGCTCTCCAAAAATTAGAAAAAATATTTCAGACAAAATTTTGAGTCGCGGTGGAAAGTTTATTAATCTTATTCACCCGACGGCGGTCGTGAGTCAACTTGCGACAATTGGTGAGGGTGTAATTATTTGTCCTTTCGCACTTGTGAGCCCTAATGCAAATATTGAGGATTTCTCCGTCCTAAACTTTTATTGTTCAGTGGCTCATGATGCTACGCTAGGGAAATACTCGGTGATGTCTCCCTATTCAACACTCAACGGAAATTCACAAACCTTCGAGGGGGTTTTTCTGGGAACGGGAGTGTCGCTTGCTCCGAGAGTGGAGATCGGAGCGTGGTCGAAGATAAGCGCTGGGCTGGCTGTCGTATCCAGTGTGGGCGATAATACTTTGGCCCCACCGAATAAAATTAAAATTATGAGGGGTCTTTTATGAAAATTCCTGTAGCAAAACCTTCCTTGTCTGGAAACGAACGAAAGTATGTTTTGGAGTGTATTGAAACTGAATGGATTTCCTCTAATGGGAAATATATAGGTAAGTTTGAGGATGCGTTTAGTAAATATGTTGGGGTGAAGCACGCGCTCACATGTTCAAATGGAACAGTCGCATTACATTTACCTCTGATGGCAATGGGAGTAGGGCCTGGAGATGAAGTTATCGTTCCCACGCTTACCTATATTGCCACGGCGAATGTCGTCAAATATGTCGGAGCCAATTTAGTTTTGGCGGATTGCGATCCATTGAATTGGACCGTCACTGCAAAAGACATCGAGGCGAAGATTACGACTAAAACGAAGGCAATTATTATCGTTCATCTTTATGGCCATCCGGTGGATATGGATCCGATTATGGATCTTGCAAGGAAACACAATATCTACGTTATTGAAGACTGCGCGGAGTCTCTTGGCGCTACTTATAAGGATCGACCCACTGGCTGTATTGGGCATGTAGGTACCTTTAGCTTTTTTGGGAACAAAACTATTACTACAGGTGAAGGTGGAATGGTTACCACGAACGATGACGATCTCGCTGCAAAAATGCGCATGCTTAAAGGGCAGGGTATGGATCCTAGTAAACGTTACTGGCATCCCATTGTTGGTTATAATTATAGAATGACGAATATACAGGCGGCAATTGGTCTGGCCCAGCTTGAAAGAATAGGCTGGCATCTTGAGCAGCGCCGTCGAGTCGCAGGTACCTACTCAAAAGAGCTTATGGCACGTGATTTACCATTAGCAGTTCAGAGAGAATCGGAGAATATTTACCATTCTTATTGGATGTTTTCCGTCGTACTAGAGAGCGGTGTCAGGGTCAGTCGTGACGAGTTAATTATGGAAATGGACAAAAATGGCGTGGAAACTAGGCCTATATTCTATCCTATGCACATTATGCCACCCCATTTATCGTCTGAAAAATTTCCGGTTGCAGAAAAAATTGCATCCAATGGATTGAATCTGCCAACTTTTTCGGAGTTAACGAATGAGCAGATAAAAATTGTCGTGGATACATTAGAGTCTATTGTACGGAAATAGAAAGTTAGAATGAGACTACTGTACGCACTTGCACATCCAACCTTAAGAACAATCGATATAAATATGTTGATGGATGGCGGATTCGAGGTTATCCCGTCTTTTTGTCATATTAATTTTCGAGGAAAATACCGGCTAGATCCGCGCGAGTCCGATAATCCTATGACCGAAATAAATCGGCGGTGGAGAGCGGAGTGCTCAATCCCTGAAGAGGACCTTTTTAAGATTAGATTGACGGATTTTTATAAGGTTTCGGATACTCCGTTTACGATGCCCGAAGGACGTTCAAGAGTTGAAATAAGTACTTTTGATCAGGCGGGATCGGTAACTCCCGAACAAGCGATTTTAATCAACAAATATATTGATGTTATCGTCGTTCAAAGTTTCCCCAACGTTGTTCCGGGAATTTTAAAGTGGTTTAAAGGGGTAGTGGTATTCAGAATTTTTGGCAATGAGCGACCTGATTTTAGTGTGTGGACCTGGTACAAAAACTATCTTTACAATAAGGATTCGATTGCATTTGAAATCCATCGCGATCGTTACATATCTCTATCTGTGTTCAATGGAATAATTGAGACTGAGCAAAAGTCAATCTTAGGAAAGCAACCGTTAGTATTGATTGCTGCGGTGATGGAAGGAATCCGAGATCAGGTGGGGGGGCTGCGTTGGGAGGGGAAACTATCGTTACCTGCGGTGGTGACAAATATATCATACATAGATATTTCCCCGAGCTGGAGAAGTTATTACGAGGATTTTGCGAAAGCTTTTTCTAATCTTGATTTCGCAGTTTTCGGAAAAAACGATCCTAACAATGCCTACTGCAAAAATGACTATCATATCAAACCTCAAATTTCCGACTTCCAAGAATATCTCTCAATGTACTGCAAGTATCGCGTCTTTTGTAACGTTGGAAAATTAAAGCAACACTCTCAGTACACCCCCTTTGAGGCAGCGGCGATGGGTGTTCCCGTATTATTTCTTAGTTCGAGTGCAATCGCTCATGAAGCAAAAAAGTTTTTCTCAGATAAAGAACTAATAGTGATGGGAATGTGTGAAAGTTTGCAAGACATGGCTTTACGAGCGAAAGCTTGTTTGGATGATGTGGAATATGCGATTTCTCTTCGTGATGAACAGATTAAATTATTTCATGTCACATTCGGTGCGGATACTGCTCGAAAGCAGGCTGTAGAGTTTCGAAAGATGTGTGCGAGTTTGCTCGAGTCGAGTCAAGTCACTTCTTCTGTCCTGCCACAGTTGAATTCGGTAAGTGCAGGTAGAAACAAACGTATGTTGTGGGCTTTCTATCATAAGTCCAATCGGTTTGAAGAAGTGCCATTGTGGATCAAAGCAGGATATGAGATTGTTCCTATTCGGATGCCGGCCCATCTCGCAAATTATCAGGGAACATCTTATGATGATGAAAATGACCCTATGTATGTCGATTGGAAAAGCACATGTACCTTGGACCCAAAAATTGTTGAGGTTCTACGCGATATTCCGTTAGTGAAACCCGGATCTCATCTCGACCAGGGCAATATTTCCAGTGAGCAGATCCAGTGGCTCAATAATCATTTTGGTTATATTTACGTTCCCGCATCAGTGAGTATGGCGCTACACCTGCTCGAGGGGGGATATAAGGGGATAATTCTAAACCGATATTATGGTCATTATCATCTAGATAAAAATTTGACTGTGTTATCAAGCGACGTTCACTATCAAGCGTTGCGACTCTTCAATAACTATATTTGGCTTCCGGGAATGAAAAAACTAACGGATGGAGAATCTTCGGCAATTGCTAAGCCAAAATCAATGGTCGATGTATCTTATCTTCACCGAACAGCACAAATATTTGACGATCTCAAGTGGGAAGCAGACTCTAGTGCTGCCCATGTGGTAACAGTGATTTCCATGTTACATACAGAACTTTCTCACTATTATTTTAACTTTTTAAAATATTTCGGACACTTACCATACAAAATACTGGGGAAAAACGACCTAGAAGTACTTCGCTCTCATGAAATTTACGATACCGATGTTGTGGGGGTTATGAATAAGGAAGAAGATGTCTACAGGTTATTTGCTAAAGCTAGGGTTTATATAGAGCCTGGTTTCAATCCTAGACATTCGCATTACACGCCCATAGAAGCGCTTCATATAGGAATTCCGGTTATTTTTCACAGAGACTCTGGATTCGCAAATGAACTTTCAAATTTTTTCGTTGAAGAAGTTTTGTCAAAGAATGGCATGTGCACAACCTGGGAGTCTATGTCAATTTTGGCAGAGAAGTGTCTAATAGATATTGAGTTTGCAAAAAAACTAGCTAACCAGCAAAAAGTATTTATTTCTTTCATCAGCAAGGACAGCGTTGTTGCGCAAATGATAGAAGTTCAACGATTGGCTGACCAAATTAGGAATTCCTACTTTATTTGGGATATTTTTCCGTTCACGATGCTAAGAGTCGCTATTCTTTTTTGCTTACGTTCGTATTATAGAATGAAGCGTGGCTATAACAAGATCTCGCGAGTGATCAAAAGGATTTTCAAGATTTTCAAAGTTATTTATAAGGTCCTGCGTAAAGTTTTTTATTTTTTACTTTTAATTTTAGGAGTGATCGACGATAAAAACCAAGTCCTTCAACGTATTAAAAGTAAACTTATTCAAATCCTTAAGAAGTATAATGTGAGTCTTTAAAGACCCAGAATTTTTGGCCAAAAAAATTGATAATCGTTGATGCGGCGGTAGCCGTAAAAAATGCCAATTGGACAGAGCTTTCACCGAAGATTTGAAGAGTCATATAATTTACCCCCACGTTTACAAGTAAGCTGAACCCGTAAAGTAAGCAGAACCGCATGGAATCGTTATCGGAAACTCTATTTTCTTTAAAGGTGAAGTTTTTATTTGCGTAATAGGAGAAACATGTCCCAGCCAGAAATGAAAAAAACTTCGATGGTGATGGGTGGAATTCCACACTGACCAGAACGGTGTAGGTAAAGAAGTCGACGAGGAATGTTATTGAACCTACGATTAGGAATTTGAATAACTCTTTGTGCATTTGAGATCTTAGATTACCAGCAAGTTGCCATACAGTGTAAGCCTGAGATTTTAACGCAGTGGCTATATAAGTCAGGTCTTAGGCGCAAAAACGGTCAATTACAAGTATGTTATTTTAGTATGGCCAAGAGATTAATAGTGCAAGATTATTTGCAAGCTTTACTTAAAATGAATGAGACGATTAATTCCTATTTGCCCTTTTGGAATCAAGGGCAAGGTGGAAATATTTCCTTAAAATCTGAGTCGATCATAGCGATCAAGCCCACAGGGTTTCGATTAGATCAACTTCGTGGATGGGATGATTTTGCGACTTTAAACTTTTTAGACTTTGCTATTGAACTTAAAAATCTGGCCCAGAGCTCTTCCTCAACCCTGCTTTACGAAAAAGCATATAGCGACCTTATTGCCCAGGCGAGAGATCGATCGGGCTCGGCCCATCGAGCTTCTATGGAGGTCGGATTTCATATTTTTCTTCCGGCGACTTATGTTTGTCACTTTCATCATCTGAACTCGGTTCTCCTTGCGGAGCTCATCGATCAAGGTAATGCAAAAGATTTTTTGATTAAATGGGGCCATGATTTGGCTGTGGTGCCTTACATTCGTCCGGGCTGGGAGCTGACTCAGTATTTTATCAACAACTCAGTGAGAGCACCCATCATTCTTATGCGTAATCATGGTTTGCTTTTGCAGATGAATGGTTTAGCCGACTTTCGGCGCTTTGAAGAGTTTGATAAAGATCTCAAAAAATTTTTAGGTGAGGTCCTAGCGGCCGATCTTCACCAAAAAGAACGCGAAGTGAAAGAGCGCGACATAACCGCGCCGTTTCGATTTTACTTTCCTGATCTTGCGATTTTCGAAGAAAAATTGAAATCTTTTTTAAAGTCTGAAGGCAATGAATTTTCCATGGACTATGATCGGCAGCCGCCACTCGATATGATCGAAAACTGGCAAGCGATAGTTTATTTATCACAGCTGATGCCTCAGTTAAGCACACTCAGCCCCGATGAAGTTGAGGAACTCAAGACAACACCGACAGAGCTCGCCCGAATGCGCGAGATAGCAAAAGGAGTAAAGGCGTGATCAAGCCCTTACAATTACTGATCCCAATGTCTGGCCAGGGTACTCGTTATACGAGAGCCGGTTATAATATGCCTAAACCGTTAATCCCAGTGAATGGCATCCCAATGATCGAGCGGCTTCTCCAGAAGTTTCCTACGGAGTGGCCATGTACGTTTGTACTTGCGGAAAATCACAACCCGACCGAGCTCGAAGTCACGCTTTTAAGACTACGACCCCAATCGAAGATTATTTATGTGCCAGCAAATAGCGAAGGTCCCTCGCGGGCCATTCAAGCCGCGATCGAAAGTTTAGATCACGAACTGCCTGTATTGATTTCCTATTGCGATTACGGTTTAAAGTGGGACCCTTGGGATTTCGCCGATTATGTTAAGAACACAGATTGTGATTCCTGTGTGGTCTCGTACCGAGGATTTCATGCTCATTACATCGGCCCTCAAATGTACGCCTACTCGCGGCTAAAGGGTGAGAGGGTGGTACAGGTCAAGGAAAAGGGAAGCTTTACCGAACAAAGGGAAAATGAATACGCTTCCAACGGGGCTTATTACTTTAAAAAAGTCAGTGATCTAAAATCCGCTCTCGAATATCAAAAGAAGAACGATATTAAAATGAATAATGAGTTTTATACTTCGTTAACAATAGAGGCTCTTTTGCAAATGAAGCCAGAGTCGCAGTGTCGCGTATACGAAGTGGATGCTTTTTATCAATGGGGAACGCCGGAAGATTTAAAGATTTTTGAATATTGGGAAAAAACGTTTAAGAATTTGAATAAATGGGGCGAGGCTATAAAAGAAATTCAGATTCGACAGATACTGATGCCCATGGCTGGATTGGGGTCGCGAATTTCGCAGATCTTATCCCAACCTAAGCCGGTGGTAAAATTGGACGGACAGCCTATGTATCGTCGCGCGCTTG
>JAIEOS010000114.1 GCA_019750295.1 Bdellovibrionales bacterium
AACGCCGTCGACATCTTGCCGTTGACGAAGTCTGGATGCTGAAGCATATCGATCAAAAAAGGAATATTTGTCTTTACGCCAAAGAAAATAGTTTCTTTAAGGGTGGTCACCATTTTCATCAGCGCCCGAGGGCGACTCTCGTCCCAAACAATAACTTTCGCGATCATTGAATCATAGTGAGGAGTGATTTCGTCCCCCGCTTCGAATCCGTAGTCAAAGCGACGACCGGGTCCTTCCGGGAAATATTGGAAGGCAAGAACACCTGTGGAGGGAATTCCCACGGAGTAAGGATCTTCAGCATAAATACGGCACTCGATGGCATGACCCCGTGGTTTTAAATTCTCTTGCATCCAGAGCGCCATTCGCCCCATGCGCGTGAGAATTTGCGCCTTGACTAAATCCACACCCATGACGGCTTCGGTCACTGGATGTTCCACTTGCAGGCGTGTGTTCATTTCTAAAAAATAATACTTATCATCTTGAACCAAAAACTCGACGGTCCCTGCCCCGATGTAATTCACTCGCTTCGCCAGCGCGACCGCTCCGCGAGTGATTTCTTCTCGCACGGTGGCCGAAAGAAGCGGAGAGAGAGACTCTTCGATTACTTTTTGATGTCGCCTTTGGATAGAACATTCGCGCTCGTAAAGATGAACTACTTTTCCAGTCAGATCTCCAAAAACTTGAACCTCGATATGTTTCGCACGAATGAGATACTTTTCGAGAAACACTTGACTCGATCCAAACGACGACTGAGCCTCGCGCTGGGCCGATGGGATCAGTTCTCGAGCTTGCTCTGGAGTCGTCATCACCTTCATGCCACGTCCGCCGCCACCAGCGGCCGCCTTCACGATGACGGGATATCCAATACGATCACATTCTTTCACCAACGTTTCGATATCTTGTTGATCCCCTTGATAACCAGGAATCGTTGGTAAACCTAATTCCACAGCGAGTTTCTTTGCGGTGACCTTATCCCCCAACTGGCGGATGGAATCCGGCTCCGGACCAATAAATAAAATATTGTGATCTTTGCAGGCCTGAGCAAATTCGGCATTCTCCGAAAGAAATCCAAATCCTGGATGGAGGGCATCGACGCCGGCACTCAGGGCTCCTTGAATATTTCTTTCGATAGAAAGATAACTCTTAGAGGATTCAGCAGGTCCTATGCAAACGGCCTCGTCGCAAAGTCGGTATGCTCGAGTTTGAATATCGACTTCGGAGTGGAGAAGCACTGTTTTAATCCCCAGCTCTTTACAAGCGGAAATAATTCTTACGGCCACTTCACCGCGGTTGGCGATGGCTAATTTTTTAATTTCCTGCATGACTTCTCCATTGAGGTTCACGACGTTCAAGGAAACTTTTGATTCCTTCTTGGCCCTCGGCACCCACGCGAAGACCAGAGATAAGTTCCGTCGTCACCTTCTTGAGAGAACTCTCGGGCGCTCCGTACACTTGCGAAATGAGATGTTTTGTCGCTCGAACGGCTTGAGGACCATTGCCGTAAATTTGATCGATCACGATCTGAGTGTCTTTCGCCACATCGTCCGTCACGGCATGGACAAGGCCGACCTGCTTGGCATGAGTCGCCGAGAAGACGGTGGCGGTTAAAAAAAGATGGGCCATTGCCGACGACGATACCTTATCTTTAACGAAAGCACTGATCACGGCCGGTGCCAGACCTAATTTAGCTTCGCTAAAACAAAACTCTGTCTGTTCTTCGGCAATCACTATATCTGCAGCTGCAATAATACCTAAAGCTCCGCCCATCGCATGACCATGAACTTTCGCGATCACCGGCACTGGGCAGTTCTTGATTGCGGCAAACATCTCGTACAATTCTTGAGAGTCTTTGAGATTTTCGGCTTGGGTAAATTTGGCCATAGATCGCATCCATTCCAAATCAGCTCCCGCACAGAAGCTTTTGCCATTCCCCGAGATGACGACACAACGAAGATCCTTCGAAGAGGTTAGAGAGTTAAAAGTCTCAGTGATTTCCGAGATCATCTTTGGATTAAATGCATTCCTCACTTGTGGGCGATTGAGAATGACTTGAGCCACACCATTTTTTTCTGAGCGTTCGATCATCTCCATATTACATCCTGTACACGCCGGGGTTTTGCGGAATCCATTCGCTATTGAGACTTGCGCGGAGACCCAAAGCTAAAACATGGCGCGTATCTTTCGGATCGATAATGCCGTCGTCCCAAAGGCGTGAGGTTGAGTAATAAGCAGAACTTTCTTTTTGGTATTTGGCAAGGATGGGGGACTTAAAATCGTCCTGCTCTTTCGCCGAAAGAGTCTTTTTGCTGTCGGCAAGTTGATCCATCTTGACCGTGAGAAGGACGTTCGCCGCTTGCTCTCCACCCATCACAGAAATTCGAGCATTCGGCCACATCCAGAGCTGGCGCGGTTGAAACGCGCGACCGCACATCCCGTAATTCCCGGCCCCGTAGGAGCCACCAATGACGACGGTAAACTTAGGCACTGTGGCGTTACTCACCGCCATCACCATTTTCGCTCCTTGTTTTGCGATACCTTCGTTTTCGTACTTTTGTCCCACCATAAATCCAGTGATGTTTTGTAGAAAAATGATGGGAACTCGACGCTGTTCGCAGAGTTCAATAAAATGCGTCGCCTTGAGTGCAGATTCGCTAAAAAGAACACCGTTGTTCGCGATGATCCCTACCGGCATTCCCCAAATATGGGCAAAGCCTGTGACGATCGAAGTGGCATAGTTTTCCTTAAACTCGTGCATCTCACTTCCATCCACGATCCGCGAAATCACCTCGCGCACATCAAATGGAATTTTAGAATCCGAAGGAATTACGCCGTAAATATCCTCGGGGGAATGAACTGGCTCCTTCGGAGCTATAAGATTTATGTTTTGTTTTTTTCGTTGATTGAGATGAAAAACGATATCGCGGCAAATTGCTAAGGCCTCTTGATCATTTTCCGCAAAGTGATCTGTCACTCCGCTGGTAAAACAGTGCACTTGAGCTCCACCCAAATCTTGGGCCGAAACCACTTCCCCCGTCGCTGCTTTAACTAAAGGGGGGCCTCCGAGAAAAATAGTGCCGTTATCTTTGACGATAATGTTTTCATCACTCATCGCCGGAACGTAGGCACCGCCCGCGGTACAGCTTCCCATGACGACCGAGATTTGCGAAATGCCCCGCGCTGACATTCGAGCTTGGTTATAAAAGATGCGTCCAAAATGGTCGCGATCTGGGAAAACTTCGTCCTGCTTAGGAAGAAAAGCTCCTCCACTGTCCACGAGATAAATACAAGGCAGTTCATTTTCGAAAGCGATTTCCTGGGCGCGAAGGTGTTTCTTCACCGTCATTGGAAAATAGGTGCCGCCCTTAACAGTGGCATCATTGGCCACGATGATGCATTCCTGGCCGTGAATAATACCCATGCCGGTAATGATTCCCGCACTCGGCGCAGCTCCGTCATAAAGATCATTGGCGGCTAACGATGAGAACTCGAGAAGAGAGCTGCCGGGATCGATGAGGGCCTCGACTCTTTCGCGGGCAGTGAGTTTGCCTCGACTTTTATGTTTTTCGGTGGCCTCGGTTCCCCCACCTTTTTTCACCAAATCGACCTGGTGGCGGAAGTCTTGGATAAGAGATTGCATCCATTCTTTGTTCTTAAGAAAGTCTTTGTCTTTGTTGTTAATGTGCGAATTAAGAATGGGCATGAATTCCCCCTAAGGACCCCTAAAATTAAAAACCTTGTATAACATGAACTTTGTAATCCGGGGAATTGGAGCCTGCGTCAATAACTCGTGCCATTCCCCTCGACGAAGAGACTCCGTTCGGCTGATAATCCTTGAAGATTTGTGACAGACCGCCTAAAGTTTTAGGTAAGAGATTTCACTAAGGATTTGCTATGAAATATTTGAACCTGTTAATTCTTTTTGCCATTGTTAACCTGACGTGGTGGCTCGCCAGCAGACCCTCAGATCTTTCCACCGAGCAGCATGAAAAACTTCAAGCGGTGATCCAGGAATATCTTGGTGCCTATCTTAAAGAATCTAACCCTAAAGCTTCAGAAGTTTTGCAACCGCAGGTCATCACCCGAGTGATCGAAGCGGGTCGAAAAATGCAAACTCAATTTAAGTTTTCTTTCTACGAAGAAGATGAGAACGGCTCTCGACAAAAAGTTACCCGCGAGGGAATGTTTCTTCTCACCTCCGAAGATGGCAATGATTGGACCGCGAAAATGGAACGCATTTCCGACAGCCACCTCGAATTCGACGACCCGATGGCGATTCTTCGAGCTAAACCGGGTGAACTGGACGCCGAGCCCACTTCGACTCCCAAAGAAGAACCTCACGGTCATTAATTTCCATGGATAAATTTATTATTATCGACGAAGAGGGCTACTTTGTCCTCTCTCAGGGAATTCGCCTCACCGATGCCGAAGTGGGTCGCAAACTCTTTGAGCAGCTTTATATCACCGACACCCTCGCTGTAAAAACTCGCTTCGACAACGAGGATGTTTTTGTAGAAGCTTTCGATAAGCCCCTCGTGGCGGCACAGGTCTCCAAAGAAAACGGCCGATGGACCCTCATCGGTCCTTACGAATTCGAAGCCCCATTTGATATCAAAACATTGTGTCTTGATGAGTGGGATCGCTTCCACGGACTGACCGAAAAAAGAATCCCTTTCGTATTCTCACGAAAAGCTCAGGCGGAGTTTTTTAATCTCCTTGATGAGTTTTCTGACGAAACGATCACTATCGATGGGAAAACCTACGAAATTCCTCCTTTTTATATCGAAGATCCTAGTTTTAAATCCGAGAACACTTGGAACAATATCTACGCCAACAATCCCCAACCTAACTGGGATCTGAGCGGCGCCCATCCCGCCATTGCACCCATTCTCCCGCAACTCAAAATGGTCAAGAGTCGCGTTGTGAATTTTGGCTGTGGCCGCGCCCACGACGCTGCGGCTCTCGCGCACCACGGGCATGTGGTGACAGGCGTGGACTATTCTCCCCAAGCCCTCGCACAAGCTCGAGAAAAATATTCGAGCATTTCGACACTCACACTGCTCGAGGGCGACGCTCTCAAAATGAAAGTCGATCGACGTTTTGATATCGCGTTTGAACACACTTTGTTTTGCGCGCTGATGCCTTCGCAGAGAAAAGAACTCATTCGGCAGTGGCATCGCGCTCTCGATGATCAAGGCTTCCTGTTGGGAATCTTTTTTGTGATGCCCAAGAGAGCCGGGCCTCCCTACGGATGCTCCGAGTGGGAACTTCGAGAACTGTTCGAGAACAAATTCCGCCCCCTCTTTTGGAAACGTTGGCAGCAGTCCCCTCCCCACCGTCAGGGAACGGAACTGGTCATTTACGCTCAAAAGATTTCTAATTAAACTCAATAATTTCAATTGTATAGCTCGTTGGCGAAGGGCTTATAAACCCCCTCAAGAGGATTGTATATTTAATACTTTCCTCTCAGTCCTCGGTTGAATTTAGAGGCTGATCTGCTAAACCTATCGACTGGGTTCAACGGGTTATCGCTGTCTCGCAAGAGAGAGAGGAAAGTCCGGACTTCGTAAGGCCTCGTAAAGGGTAATGCCCTTCCACCGCAAGGTGAGGAACAGTGGAACAGAGAGAATGTCCAGAGCATTGATCTCGAAATCGGGAACGGGAGATTTTGAGGGAGCTGCTGGAGTGAAAACAGCTAAACTCTGCGAGAAGCAAGATCAAATAGGGAAGTGTTAAGTGTCGGCCTGCACGTGACTTCCGGGTAAGATCGCCAGAGGGTAAAAGTAATTTTACTCCTAGAGGAATGATAGCCTCCTCCCGCAAGGGAGAAGACAGAATCCGGCTTACAGTTGAACCTAATTTTTTTCTTTACTCACTTCGTTTACAGTCCTACGCTCGGAATATCCCTACAATCAAAGTATCCTGACAAGGAGTCGCCGTGGGAATATTTAAATTTCTTTTTGGATTAAATGAACCCGTCAATCGCCGCCGCTATATCCAGTGGGGTTTTGGTTTAATGGCGATAAAGTATTTGGGCGAACTCGTTCTCTACTATTTGTTTTCCAACAATTACCTTATGCCCTGGCAGTTTTTAAATCCTGTCTATACCCAACGTTATCCCGGAAACCTGGCCTACGCCGACTCAAACTTATTCCTGTTTCTTGTCGCTTTGTGGACACTTCCTTTTTTATGGATCGGTGTTTCAATGAGCATGCGCAGAGCCATCAATGCGGGCTTATCTCCTTGGTCCGGGCTTTTCTTTTTTGTGCCCATTGTGAATTTTGTAGCGATGGGCTATCTCGCCTATCTGCCCTCCAAAACTGTCAGCGACGAAAAAACAGAGTTTATTAAACCTGTCGCAATTCAGACAGATATTAAATTGGCGTTGAGTTGCGTGTTTGGAGTGACTTTTCTCGGAATTATTTTGATGTGGATCAGTATATCGATGTTTCGCACGTATGGCGTGGCGCTCTTTTTAGGAACTCCCTTTATGCTATCCGCTCTCCAAGCCTACTTTTTTAATTACAAAGAGCAACAGCCCTTGGGACGAACGACGATCTTGGGATTCTTTACGTTACTTCTCACGTATTTTGCTCTTATGCTCTTCGCGCTTGAAGGCTTGATTTGTTTGGTGATGGCATTTCCGATCAGCTTGATGATGAGTTTGTTGGGATCTTGGATGGGACATTTTTTAGCTACAGTAACGGCACGTAAAGCGATCACGCCACTGATTGTTCTTCCTCTCATACCCACGTGGTTGTTTATCGATTCCGCGACAATTCACTCTCACAAAGACTCCGTGGTCTCCGTGATGGAAATCAATGCACCTCCAGAAGTCGTTTGGCCCAATGTGATTCAATTTAGTGAATTACCTCCGGCCACGGAGTGGTTATTTAAGTTGGGAGTGGCGCATCCTCTCCGCGCTCGAATCGAAGGTCAGGGAGTAGGAGCCGTCAGATACTGTGAGTTTTCCACCGGCGCTTTTGTGGAACCTATCACCGTTTGGAAACCGAATGAACACTTACAGTTTAGTGTTCGGTACCAACCGACTCCGA
>JAIEOS010000115.1 GCA_019750295.1 Bdellovibrionales bacterium
GCCATCTCGTCTTCTTCGCCAGGAAACCACGACTGAATGAGTTCCACCATATTGAGAGACGCCGGGTATTTTAAACTTTCCATAATTCGATGAAAGAGAATCCCGCGGCGCTTGTTGACGAAAGAATTTCTATAACTATTTCCTTCGAAAAACGACGGGGATTCTTTCTTAAGATCGATGGGCTCCACTGGAGTTTGGAAGCGAGTCCATTTTTCGTTGTAAGGAGCTCGCAAAGGAATTTGAATTTTAGGAATCGAAATATTCTGCGAATTGCCGCTTTCGCCAATGTGATGAACTAGATAGGTGTAGCTGTTCTTCGTGTGCTGTCCGGGTTCGCTGGTAAAGCCCGATAAAAACCGTGCCGGAGATTTTTTTCCGGGATCCTGATTCCAACTTAAATAAAGTGATTTCCGTGCTCGCGTAAACGCCACGTAAAACACGCGAAGACTTTCCTCGTCCTCTTTAAGGTGACTTTGTTTAAGAACTCGCGATTCAAGGAGAGATCCATAAGTCTGCAAATCGGTGCTGCTCGGCGTGCGAATCGCAAATATCTTACGATCCTCATCCACTATGAACTGGAGATGATTTTCTTGAAACGGATTCTCATGCAGGAAAGGCAAAAACACATAGTCGAACTGTAATCCTTTGGAAGCATGGATCGTCATCAAGTTAATTCGTTGAGTCTCGACCGCACTCGGTAAATCCTTTGTCCGCTCGAGCTCTGCGGCTCTCTGGCAATCATTGATGAACTTCACAAAATTGGCGCCACGCTCCTTTTCGAACTCCTTCACGAGATGCACAAACTTCCAAAGGTTACCCTCGATGCGACCTCCCTCGTCCGTCATGAGGTGGGTGTCGAAAAATCCCAATTCCAAGAGGCATTTTTGAAAAGCGGCAGTGATACCGATCTCACTCTTTAGTGCGAGCTGTTTGCCAAATCTTTGACCCATTTCGCCGAGCGAACCATTGAGAAGGGCCTCTTCCACAGTTTTCCAAACGGAGGCCTTACGATTTTCAATCCATTGGATCAACTTCTGCTCGGGAATGGCCAGATAAGGTGATCTCAGGAGAATCATCATCGTGTTATCGTCATGCGGATTTACGATGCATTTAAGCAGCGCCATCGCATCCTGAACTTCGCGACGGAGCCAATAGGATCCTGTCGAATGAATCAGATGGGGGAGATTCCAACGAGTGAGAACTTCACTGAGCTTTTGAAGCTGCGCATTTTTTCTCACTAAAATGGCGATGTCTTTAAGATCGACTCCCTTATCCCACAAATTACGAATGTGCTGGGCGATGGAATCCAACTCAAGGGCCTCCGCCTCTGACTTCTCTTTAATCCCCTGAACAATCGTAAATATCGCCGACGGCTGATCGCTCGAAGGCGCCAAAGCGGGCTTCATGGGGGCAAAGTGTTCTCCGAGCTCCTGCGAGACGTCATTGATAAATCCGAGGAGTGAGGGTTCGGAGCGCCAATTGGAATCTAAGAATTCAATTTTTCCCTTGTTGGACTTGGCCCACTCGATGCGGTCGAGAAAGACCGCACTGCGCGCCCCACGGAATAGATAAATACTTTGCTGAGGATCTCCCACAAAATAGAATGGCTTACCGCCCATGAGCGCATCTAAAATTTCGATCTGTATCGGGCTAGTGTCCTGAAATTCATCGATCAGCCAGTAGTCGATCTCTTTAGAATACGTTTGAGCCGCATCGGGAAAATTCCGAATCATTTTTAATGAGAACTGAGCCAAATCGGAAATCTGTAGTTTGTTGAGCTTCTTTTTTTCTTCAAATAACTGGTCCTGGTAATCGCGAAGCAGATCGTAAAACAAATGATTCAGTCGAATATGAAACTCAAATTGCCCGGGGTCGTAGGCCGGCTTACACAAAGTTTCGAGATCTTTTAAAAGTTCTTTGAGATCCGCGAAAAGCTCCTCAGAGGCGGGCTCTTTTTTAGACTTTAAACCCTTAGTATCGAAATGCTCCAAAATTTCGGATAACGACGACTGTTTCCAATCTTCTTTTCTTAAAAGTAAAGCGACCTGGGAGAGAACTTGCTCCGCCTCCGTCCAGCGTTCGGACAAATCGGCTCCCTGAATTTTTTCAACCAGACCCTCCGTCTTTTTTCGAATTGTCGCGAGTTGCTCCGCCAAAAACTCTTTAAGTGTGTCGGTATCGATCAATTTATAGTTATCAATGTCCGTGAAGACCGCTTCACTGAGAAGATTAAGAATTTGGTAGAAAGAAAAATAAACTAAAATTTCCTTATGAACCTCATTCGATTCAATCACTCGTTTAAGGATCTTCTTCGAAAGCGTTTTTGCATCGGCAGCGGAGATATAAGAAAAGTCGGCAGACAGCCCAATCACCGTACCGTGCTTTTTTAGAAATCCGTCGAGAACGGCGTCGATGGTACTCACCCGCAACAGATTTCTTGAGGTCACAAAATCGACGAGATGGGGCTTCTCTTCCATAGCCAGATGTAACAACCTCTCGTTGAGCTCCTGTGTGGCCTTGCGGGTAAATGTGGTCACTTGCAGTGTGGGCCAGCGCTTGTGTTGCGTAAAAAACTGATCGGCCACATCCATCACTTTATGAGTGAGGTGATAGGTTTTTCCCGCACCCGCTCCGGCACGAACCGCATGGGTTACGAAAGATGTGGGGCTCGACATAGCAACCTCCAATCACACGTTTCGCAAAGCTTAATGTCTTTGGGAATCGGTCTAAAATCACCCTCTTTAACGTGACGTAATGCTACTGCAATCGAGGACTTCATTTCCTGCCACACGCTCTGTTTATCATCTTCGCTGACAGGCTTTGTGGCCATAAAACTATTTGCACAAGCGTCCAGAACGAAACCCTGACCTCTCTGCTGATCTTTTAAAAAGAGATAGAAAGCGGCGCCCACTTTGCGGTCCAGCCATCCTTCAATCACACCTTCTTCAATCACCATGGCGTAGAGAGCCAGTTGAAACTGATCATTCCCCGCCCAGTTTTTAAAAGATAAAATACCTGCCGACTTCGACGCCTTGTAATCGATGAGCCCAAGATATCCTTGAGGATCCTCGTCCACACGATCAATTTTTCCTCGGAATGCCAGAGAGTTGTCACTCACCGGTTGCGCGGTAAGAAGAATGGTATCGTCCTGAGGAGTAATAAATCCTTCGATGGATTGCTCGAGCGCCACCGGCTTGGTCTGCGGATACTGCCGGCGCCACTCCTTTTCAGCCTGAATAAAACGGGTTATTAATTGAAGATGGCGCGGTTTTTCTAATCGCCAAAACTCTTGATGCTCCCCCGCCACTTCATTTTCGCGACTGGCTTCATCGTAAATCGACGAGAGCTCTTCGTTTGTTATCTCCAAGCTGGGATAACGCTCCACCAGAAGTTCAAGCACTCGGTGCATCAGACTTCCTTGGTACATCGGATCGATATCGAGATCGTAAACATGACTCTCGGAAAGGCTTAGAATTTTTTCGGCGTAAAATTTAAAAGCACATTGAGAAAGTTTTGTGAGTGAGGTCGCCGAAACGCTGGGCCTCTTCGTGGAAACCAACCCCTTCATCCAAGGGACTTCCGGGTCTCTCACCAATCGCTCGGTCATAACGCCTTGATCGGTGGTGGACATCTTGAGCTCACTATAAATGTCCTTGGGGGGTTGCCGCATCACCTCATCCCAACGTGATAACATTCCCGTCTGGAGAATTTGATTCTCGGGGTTCAAACTTTCCTTAAGCCAATAGCCCGAAGTCATTTGCGGCTCACCATTGGCATCCGTTTCCGATCGGCTCAACAAAATCGAAGACAGATTCTTCGTCAAGAGCCAGGATAGATCAAATTCTTTTTTCTGAGACTCCGTTTGATTCAAATAAAAGCCCAGGTCTCTCTGTATGGCCCAAATGTCTTTGTTGGTGGCCGGTGATTTAAACTGCTCGCGCAGAGAAACCTGTTGGCAACCGAGAACAATCACATGACTGATATCGGCCCAGTCCGAAGGCGCAAGATTGTTCACCCAGATTCCCTCTTTTTCTGGAGCCTGTATGGGAATTTCGAGACGACCTAAGAAGAGCTCTAAATACTTTACCCAAATTTCCCAAGGCCATCGCCACTGAGGTTCGACATCGGAAAAAATATCATCAGAAATTCGATCGATGAGCTTGGTATCTGGTCTTAACCAAAGCGCGTAGGCTTTATCTAAAAATTCAACAATCGAGTACGTGGGCGCGAGATCCTCGCCGAATTTCATCTGGAGTAAGCTTTTCGCTTTTTGCTCATCGTAAACGCGAGAAAACTTTTTTTGGAAGTCCTGATATTTAATCGTACTAAGATCTGGATCGACTGAGTTAAAGAGAGTTCCTTCTAAATGGTTTTGATCAAACTCGTTCTGGTGCAAATGAATTCGTGAAAGCCAAACTTGAACCTCAGGCAGAGATATAGCGCGCGCGACATAGGATTTATTGGCTGCGACACCTTCGACGAGTAAATGTGAGCGCAACATATTCCAATAATCTTCGATAACGGGACTGACGACGGCGATATGCTGAGGCTTAATCCCACTCTCCAGCCACAGTCTCACTTGAGCCACTGCCACTTTCACTTCGCGAAGTAAACTGGAGGACGACGAAAGTGTTTTCGTCTGAAGTTTTGACTGAGGCGAACTCTCAGGCTTTTCACTGGTTGAAGCCGCTGCTTTAATTCGATCGTAAATTCCAAGGATGCGCTGGAAATCTTCAGCTGGACTCAACTGAGGAATAAGTACCATCACCTCTAAGGAAAGAGACATTTTGAGAATCAGTTCGAGCTCGAGATGATTGACGTCTGTTCCGAGATCAAAAACATAGCGAGATCCGCTGGGGTAAAGGAGGTCCTCATGTTGGAGCAAAATGGCGGGACACCAGGCCCGTGTCACCCATTTTTGCTCCGACAGTAGAGACCAAAATCGCTGCGCCAATTTCCACCACCCCGAAAGTCGTCGCTCCAGTTCGGGATCCATGGCTAACCATTCCTCAAACAAATTTTCACTTTTCGAAGAAAGTATCGGAAGAATTTGATCGAAAAAGTTATAGAATGCCTCAATATCTTTATACTCGAGCGGAATCGCTTCGCGGTTAAACCAGTCTTCAAGTAAAATATAGATAAAATTATCGCTAACGACTTTCCATTGCGGATAGTTGATTGTAAAAAGCTTTAACCACAGCTCGCTGGCCCGCTGAACAGATTGACCCGCAATTGTGGTCTTTAATTTTAAACCCTCTTCCTGAATGTAACGGCGAGCCTCGATATGAGCCACCACCCAAGAGTCTTGCTGAAACCGCGTGAGCAAGTCGCGCTTTTGATCTGGATTAGAAATAGAAATCGTTCGCAGCATACGTAGAAGGTACCAGTTACCTTTTGCGGAAGCGATGTGTAAAAAACCAATTCGGTTTTTTTTACACATCGCTTCCGCAAAAGGTAACTGGTACCTCCTAGCGGCGCTGCTTGAGTCCACGGCGGGCTTCGCGCTGTTGGAGTTTACGCGCTTTGCTCATGCTGAAAAAATCACCGGTGGAGAGATTGAAGCCAAAGTCTGCGACCAGTTGCACGACGTAGCGGCGATCTTCGTCTTGCCCGGGATACTCACCCATCTCTACTCCATAGGTTGCGGCATCCACCTGGAGGAACCACAAATCCAAGGTGGCTCCCGCCGTCCAATACCCTTGGTTGAGACCCCCACGTAAAATAAAGAGGGGGAACTCTAGCTCCACACCCGCGTGGACTTTTTTTCCGAACTGAATGTCGCTTCCATTTAAATATTTATACTCCAGTGCGGGCCTGATGATAAAAGCCGAAAAATCTTTTTCAAATCCCAATCCTACATCCATCTGATCAGGAAGACTGGCAGGTTTTGGATTATCAGCAGAAATATCAAACGAAGTGTGCCCTACATTTTTCCATACAAATCCGATGGTAGGATTCCAGTCCACGGGAAACTTAAGTTTTGCTCCGATATCCGCACTGTAGCCCGTGCCCTTACGCTTAAACTGGCTTTCCAAAACATCAGAATCTAAATACGCGATCGAGGAAGCTCCAATACTTCCGCTCCCCGCATAGCGCGTGGCTCGCTTAAGTAAAAAACCAAAGTCAAAATACTGCGGAACGAGTTCTACGCCCCACCCCAAAAATGCACCGTATTCGGCAAAATAACCAGGTTCAATTTGCGGGTAGGCGGGATTGGTCACCGTCAGTCCCGCATTGCTCGACCCATAGGCTCCAATCGTTAGGGCTTTAAAGTTCACGGACGTCATAAAATCAAGGCGAGCCCATACGGGTTTATCATACATTTGATTTACAACACTCGCCACATCATCGGAGTTGTCGAAAAGATCCTGATACTCATCAAACGAATCAATTCCATTAATTCCGAGAGTTAAACCAGAAATTCTCCATTGAAAATCATTATGCGTCGCAAGTCCCGCCGGATTCACAAAGATAGCATCGTGACCTTTCGCAATCGTTGCGTATGCCCCGCCCATACCCATCGCCCGGGCCGATAAATAATTTTGCACCAGCTCAGCGGCGCTGACCGTGCGTGCAAATAGAAGTGAGAAGACAAGAACTAAGGACAAATGCACGTCAGAAAGTCCCCCGTACACGCTGAGATACCAAAGTCATTCGAGCCGATCACCGCACGCAAGGCGCGCAATTGTAATGCGGTATAATCGTTTTTGTTCGTCACCGTACAAAAAACATTGAGATTGGGATCCAGCGCGCAAAGATCGGTGATCTCAGCAAAGGTATCTGCCGAGATATCCGACGCCACCGAAGAAACACTGAGAATCGAAAGCGCAATCCCCGTTCCCACCTCGCCCACAGCATCATCCGGGAGATCCGCAGTACTGCAATGATCAAAGGATCCATCAGTCACTCCATCGTTATCTGTGTCTGCATAGCGACTGAGAACCGTTCCGACTTTTGTGAGGCTCGATAACCCCATCAAGATGTTTTCATCAGCATTTCTTTGAGTGTGATCTCCAAAAGATTCTAAAATCCCTTGGGCCAGAACACAGTCGGTGATCTTTTCGTCGCTGCCTTCTGGAAAAAGAGCCATGAGTGAACCAAGGATCGCCCCAGCACTCGTCAAGTTTTCAAGATTCGTCAGTAAGTTTACAAAATTTAAACCGCAGCGTCCTGAGAAGGCCGAGGCGTAAATCGTTGCCACATCTCGCTGAGCCAAAAAAGTCGGACCCAATGACTGCATCAAGGTGATCG
>JAIEOS010000116.1 GCA_019750295.1 Bdellovibrionales bacterium
AAGAAAGCGGTGATGGGCGACCTTAAGGCGGGATATCTGAATTCCTTCGCGGCTTTCTTATTTGCCGACCTCAACGAGGCCCAGCGCCGAGAAGCGTTTTTGATTCATGATCTCGATCAATTTAAAAAGTTTATCGGGCCTGTGACCTTTAACGAAAAACTTCGTGAGTTTGATGCAAAAAACGAAAGACTCATTCAAGAGTTTCAATCTCTCATCCAAAAGCTCGAGGAGAAACTCCTGGCGACCCCTGGCAAGGAATCTTGGTCTAAAGGCATCGCTTGCTTAAAGCCTCTCCCTCAGCCCATCTACTGGCGTGAATGAAACAGTTTGAACTGAAGACGATCGAAGGAGTTTTGCATCTTTGCAAAGTCGATTCGACGGAGCGTGGCCTCTCTGTCGATTTTGTGGCTGATGCCGGAAACTATCTCAAACAAAAACTCTCCGCGAAAAATGATCTCCTGGCTAAAGCGGTCGGACTCAAAAAAGGCCTTCGCATCTGCGATCTCACTTTGGGATTGGGCAAGGATGCATTTAAATTGAATTTCCTGGGGGCAACAATTCACGGTGTAGAAATTCATCCTTGGATGTTCGCCCTCGTCCAAGACGCGCTCACTCGCGCACAGGGCAAGGGAAATACCCGTCACTTTTCCATCGAAAATCGCGACGCTTTAGACTTTGTGGAAAACTCCGGGGAAGAGTTTGATATCTACTACATCGATCCGATGTTCAACCACAAGCGCACCGCTCTTCCCAAAAAAGAAATGCAATACCTGGCCGAAGTCTCCCCTCTAGAAGACGAAGCTCACTTTGGAAAAATCATTCACACTCTCAAGCAACACCAGCGGAAGATTGTTGTTAAACGCGCTGACAAAGCTCCTCATCTTGCAGGCCTTGAACCCAAACGTTCCGTCAGCGGCAAACTCATCCGCTTCGACATCTACTAAAGGGACTTCATGAATTTTTGGGCTTGCGAGAGGACTTGCATGGGGATTTCGTGCCCACCTCGGAACTCACACCATTGCCCGGTAAACCCTTGATCCTGAAGGAGGTCAAAAAGAATCTTGCCTTGCCCCATGTTGAGAATGGGGTCCATCTGTCCATGACTTTGCAAGAAGGGTACGGGCGGTACAGCCTCAAGCTGCTGACGTAGACTTTCTACATCCACCGCCACTGTCGAAAGTAACAGCAGGCCTGCGAGTTTGTCCCCTACACTAGGGAGTATGTGACTGGCAGCCATCCCTCCCTGACTAAAGCCCCCTACTACGACTTGGTCGTACTCTTTGGCGATATCTTCCATAAAAAAAGAAAGACCGTTGCGACATTGGACGAATTCTTTAGACGACCACTGAGTTAAGTCGCGTGGTTTTCCAGTCATCATCGCGAGCTGATATTCTGCCATATCAATAGGCCACCAAGCGCGTCCCATCATATGGGCACCGATGTCGACCTTTAAGGGACCATTCGGGAAGATCCAAGTCCAAGCTCCAGCGGGGTCAATCACTTCGGCCAGTGGCGCTAAGTCCGAAAAATCTGCACCATAGCCATGAAATATCACAGCAGCCTTTGACGAACCGGGATTAGCAACAATACATTCATAACCTGACAGGACTTGTCTCATGTCCCTGGTGTACTGGAGCTCGAATGAAAAAACAACCTCAGATCGTTCATCTTAAGGATTATCAACCCCCTGCGTATTTGATCCCGACGGTTAATATTAAGTTCGATCTTTTCGAAGACGAAACTTTAGTGACAAGCACTCTCACTGTGGAGCGCGCGGCGAAAACGGCACCGAAAACCCCTTTTGTCCTTTACGGAGAGGATCTCGAGTTGATCTCGATTAAATCCAATGGCGTGCCACTGGATAAAGAAGATTACACCCTCACGGAAGAAACTTTGACGATCGACAAACCCACTTCACTCAACTTCGAACTCGAAATCAAAACTAGGATCTTCCCGCAAAATAACAAATCGTTTAGCGGTTTATACAAAACAAAGAAAATTTTCTGCACGCAGATGGAGGCTCAGGGTTTTCGCCGAGTCACCTATTTCCCTGATCGGCCCGATGTTTTGTCTCGTTACACCACGACGGTCACTGCAGAAAAATCAAAGTATCCCTATTTACTCTCCAATGGCCACTGCGTAAAAACCGAAACTCTCGGGAGTGGCCGTCACACCGCCGTTTGGGTAGATCCTTTTCCCAAGCCCTGCTACCTCTTTGCACTGGTTGCCGGCGATCTCGGAAAAACGGAGAGCACATTCACCACCAAGTCCGGTCGCACCGTGCAGTTAGAAATCTACACGGATAAAGGGAATGAATCGCGCTCCGCCCACGCGATGGAATCTCTAAAGCAGGCGATGAAATGGGACGAAGATGTCTTTGATCTCGAATACGATCTGGATCTCTACATGATCGTTGCGGTTGACGACTTCAACATGGGCGCCATGGAAAACAAGGGCCTCAATATTTTTAACACCAAATATGTTCTCGCCGACAAGCAGTCCGCAACCGACGCCGAGTACACCGCCATTCAAGGGGTGATCGGTCACGAATACTTTCACAACTGGTCGGGGAATCGCGTCACCTGCCGAGATTGGTTTCAGCTGAGCTTAAAAGAGGGCCTCACGGTATTCCGAGATGAGGAGTTCACATCAGATCTCAATTCTCGAGCGGTAAAACGCATCGATGACGTGAATCTTATTCGAACTCGACAATTTCCCGAGGATTCGAGCGGAATGGCCCACCCCATCCGCCCGCCGTCTTATCTTACAATCGATAACTTTTACACCTCTACTGTGTACATTAAAGGCGCAGCAGTGATTCGCATGCTCCAGACTCTGCTCGGGCGCGAAACTTTCATCGCCGGCGTTAAAAAATATTTCGAAATTTACGATGGCCAAGCTGTCACTACCGAGGACTTTATCAAAGCTTTAGAAAACGTCTCCGGAAAAGATCTCTCGCAATTTCGCGACTCTTGGTACAATCAAGCGGGAACTCCTACCGTGAAGGTTAAGACAAATTACGATCGCGATCGCCATGAGTACATGATGACCTTCACGCAAAAAACCATAGATCCCGTGACTAAAAAGGTAAATAAACCCTATGTGATTCCTATCAGCATCGGCCTATTCAACTCCCAAGGCATCGAAATTCTCCCGCTGGTCAAAGGGAAAAAGCGAACCCAAGGGAATACCGCCACTCTCGAATTGAACCAAGCGGAGCAAACCTTTACTTTTACAAGCGTATCCCAAAAGCCGGTCCCCTCTATCTTAAGAAATTTTTCGGCGCCGATTCATCTCCACTACGAAGCGAGTGATAGTGAGCTTCATCTCCTGATGAGTTCTGACGTCGATCCCTTTAATCGCTGGGAAGCGGCTCAAAGAATGTATCAAAAAGCCATTCTCGCCAATGTTGCCAATTTGCAAAACAACAAGCCGCTCACAATTCCGCCGAACCTTCTGGCTGGTTATGCAAAAAATTTATCTCAATATCGAACGATGGATCACGCGTATCTGGCAAGACTCCTACAGCTCCCGCAGATCAATTATATCGTTCAGTTCTTAGAGCCTTTCGATATTAAGAACCTCGAAAAATCATATTTGTTCTTTAAGCGAAGCTTACGGGATCACTGTTTACAGCAGTTCAAAGACATTCATTCCAAGCTGGTCCAACTGCCCGACGACTTTTCCTCGGCGGCCGTTCAAGGTCGCTCTCTTAAAAGTGTGGTTCTCGATTTTATCACTTGCGATCAAGCTGACAACTCAGTGGACCTTCTCAGTCACGCGTATTTTAGCGCAAAAAATATGACGGACTCCCTGTCCGCTTTATGGCTCCTCAGTCAAACCACTCACCCCAAAGCTCAGAAAGCCTTGGAGGACTTTAAACAACGATGGCGGGACGATTCTCTCGTCATTAACAAGTGGTTTTCGATTCAATCTGCGTCTTGGCATCCATCCACTTTTGAAACCGTTAAGAAACTAGAGCAAGATTCTTTATTTGATAAAACAAATCCCAATAAGATCTACTCACTCCATGCAACGTTTGCAGGATCGAATCCTTTCCGTTTTCATGGAGAATATCAAAAGACCTACGCCTGGCTCACCGATGCCATTTTAGATATTGATCAGCGCAATCCTCAGGTGGCCTCTCGCCTCGCAACGAGTTTCAACGATTGGACCAAATGGTCACCCGAGCAGCAAAAAGTGGCGGAGACGCAACTTTTACGAATCAAAAACGACGCGAAAACTTCGAAGAATGTGTTCGAAATCGCGGATCGCGCCTTAGGTATGAAACTCTAGCCCTGGCTGCATTTTATTCACTCTGATTCGCAATGATTTGTATTGTGCATTTTTGTATGTATAATACTGTTTTAATGAACAACAATTATGAGATCCTCACAGCGCACATGACTCGCATTATCAGCGAGACTAACGGCCTGAGTTTACAAGATACCCTCCAATTACTTATTGCCTCTCCCGAAGTAGATACCGAGAGCAAAAATCAATTCGTTGATTTTTCTAAAAAGGTCGACGAGTTTTCCATTAACAAATACGATATGGAACAGCTTCTCAAGCATCCCGTATCGATGGCTTTGACAGATTTCTTTAAATCTTTCCCGCTTCACTACCGCGAGGAGCACATTCACCTCACGGGTTCACTTTCGGCCGATTTCGTCTATCCTCGTCTCAAGGAACTTTTAGAAGGCCCTAAAGCCGAAATTTACAAAGAGAAGATTAAGGCCGTTTATGGTGATAAAGCGTTCCCCATCGATAGCGTCGCTAAAGTCGCTCAACTCCTCAGTCTACAAGATGGCGAACAGTTTGATCGCTACCTGGAGATCTTGCTTTTACCAAAGTTGATTTTGACCTCTCTCGAAGCTCATAGAGATGCCGCTTATCATATGGCCAACGAGTTGTTCCACAAATACAACGTAGGGGCCATCCGCCTCAAATTCACGCTATCGCGAGCGACCACCACCGCGATCGAGGAAATTCCCGGTGCGGACACTTTACCCAGTGAAGATGTGGTTTTGGGACTTTACCAAGGCTTTAAAAAATTCCAGTTAGAACAACCCCAGTTTCAGTTTATTCTGTCCCCTTGTTTTAGGAAAGAGCCTAGCTTCTACGATGCTAAACGTTTTAAGAGCAAAAAAGATCACTTTGACCATCAAGTTCAGCAGTTGATTGATATGCTTCAAGCTCATCCCTTCCTCTTGGATCATGTGACGGAAGTGGATACGGTAGGAAGCGAAAAGGATCTTTATCGCAAAGAGCAGTTCAAAGAGATGAAGATTGGTTTTAGAAAACTACACTCCATTGGTTTAAAAATTCGCTCGCATCACGGCGAGACTTGGGACACCCTTCGCCGTGGGATTCAGTCTGTCGATAATGCGATGAACATTTGGCATGTGGATGCGGTGGAGCATGGCTTAAGCTTGGGAATTAATCCTAACTTTTACTTCCATCAGTTCTATCAAAAAACGATGGCTTTAAACTCTAAGGGCCAAGCCCTCGCACCCAAATCCATTGAGTATCGCGAAGTTCAGGATCTCGACTGGAATGGCCGCGATGTGATTAAAAATAAACTCATTCAAGGGCAAGTTTTGAGCGATGAGGAACAAACTTATTTTGTAAAAGCGAAGTTCCACGCCGCTCGCGAGATCGAACATTACCAGCACGATGTCCTTAATCGGATGATCGACAAAGAGCTCTCGGTGATCGCACTTCCCTCGTCTAATAAAAAACTCACGGGGCAGTTCGAAGATTATAAAGACCATCCATTTAGCTGGTGGGAGAAAAAAGGTGTTAAGCTCGGTGTGGGCACGGACAACTACATTACTCTCAACACTAACTACATTCGCGAGATGCTCATTCTTTTAGTCACCGATCCTCGCCAACTCAAAATCACAAAACTCTTGATGGTTTGCACCGGCGAAAAGCGTCGACCGCTGATTAGTCAACACCTGTGGAAAATGCGCAAACGGACTAAAGAATGAAAAAGTTAAACGTTATCTTTATTTGTCTTGGAAATATTTGCAGATCTCCCACGGCGGAGGCCGTGATGAAAGCTCTGATCCAACGAGATAACCTCGAAGATAGAATCTTTTGCGACTCTGCGGGGACTGCAGGTCATCACGAAGGCGAAGATGCTGACGCACGGAGCATTACTCATTCCAAGAGACGAGGATACGAGATCACCAGCAAGTCCCGCCCTTTTTTAGCTCATAAGGACTTCTCGGACTTCGACTACATCGTTGCGATGGACGAGGCGAACTACTCAGATCTTCTAAAGCTCGATCGTGATCGAAAGCATGCACGTAAAGTTTTTAGATTAGTGCAATTCTGTACAAGAAATAAATATAAAGAAGTCCCTGACCCCTTCTACGGTGGCCTGAAGCCTTCGAGGAAGTGATCGACATTATCGAAGATGGCTGCCACGGATTGCTCCAGAAAATTAAGATGGATCATAATCTCTAACTTGCATTTCGGTTTCGCCTTTCGTAAACACAACTCATGACCACTTATACTGAAACGACTGAGAATTTCCTTGTTGAAGTGAAGCCCAGCTATGTTCCCGAGCACTCAGAGCCCGAGGAATCCAAGTACTTCTTTTCCTATAACATCAAAATCACAAATTTGGGCGACAAGCCCGCCCAACTCTTAAGACGTCACTGGGTGATCATGGACGGCCGCCAACACCGCGAAGATGTCGAGGGCCCCGGAGTCATCGGCGAGACGCCTTTCTTTGAGCCCGGCGCCTCCTTCGAGTACACCAGCTTCTGCCCACTTCCTACGCCCACAGGCAGTATGCGCGGTTCGTACCTTATGACAAAGCCCGATGGCGAAACTTTTAAGATTCGCGTTCCATTGTTTTTCTTAAGAGATTTTAGCCACGATCAGTAGATTCAGCGAATTCACTTCTCCCGCAAAAATCCTTTACCGAAAGAGATCAAATGTCTCGCCATCATCCTGAGTGCAGCGAAGGAGCTTACATATCCCCCCCAAAAAAAGAAAAAGCCTTGGTGGTGACCAAGGCTTTCATATCTGACTTGTAACTTGCTGCTAATTATTGGCAGTAACGTAACTGGTTCGTTTGTGTCTCGTAAAGAGCGAACCCAGAGCAATCACG
>JAIEOS010000117.1 GCA_019750295.1 Bdellovibrionales bacterium
GGCCACGGCCGTGGTGTCTGAACCTCCGCGACCAAGAGTGGTGATATTAAACTGATCATCAATTCCTTGGAAACCGGCAATCACGGGAATTTCGTCGTTTTCCAAAGATTTTAAAAGATTCTCGGTTTTAATATTGGTGATGCGGGCGCGAGAGTAGAGAGAGTCGGTCTGAATTCCCAACTGGAAACCGAGAAATGGGTGAGCTTTGTATCCGCGTTTTTCAAGAGCTATGGAAAGTAACGAAACAGAAACCTGTTCGCCAGAGGCTACAAGCATGTCGTAGGCAGGGCCGCGGAAGCCGGGGAGGATTTCCTGAGCTTGCGCCACAAGACGATTCGTTTCACCGGCCATGGCAGAGACCACCACGACAAAACGCTGACCTTTTTTGTGATCTTCGATCAGGCGATCCGCCACACGTTCGATCCGCTCGATGGAGCCGACCGAAGTGCCTCCGAATTTTTTAACAATAATTTGATCCGCTTTTTCTCTTTTATTCATGCCGGGGCAGTCATATCAAAAAATGGGGGTGAATAGAAGCGGGTTTTAAAAATTTTGAAATGATTCTAGGCTTTTATTGATTGCTTGGCGGCCCCTCGCTTTGTATAAGGAGATATTCCTTATGAAGATTCGAGTTTTGTTCCGCTTTGTCCTATTCCATCTCCTTTTCTTATCACTGCTTCGAGTGATTTTTTATTTCGTTTTTAATACTCCCTCCGGTTATAGCGGGGCAGAGCTTGTGAAGGCCTTTTATCTCGGCGCCAAATTTGATCTTCGTCTTATACTCTTGATGGCGTTCCCTTTGATTTTTGTGGGATGGGGGGATTTTCAGCCCTTAACCTCGTTAAAAACCCGCCGCGTATGGAGCATAGTTTACGTCTTTTTGATGGCTGGGGTGGCGATCACCTACATTTTAGATTTTGGTCACTTTGGGTATCTGGCGACGCGAATCAACTCCACCGTTTTCGCCTTTCTCAAAGATCCCGACATCTCGGGGCGAATGCTTTGGCAGTCTTATCCGGTGATCTGGATCACTCTCGGTTTTTTATTGTTCCTGGGGATCTACTACCGCCTATTTATGAGCCTTATTCTTAAGACCAGAAAGACCTACATTATTTGGATTCCACCCTCGGCGCTTTTACTTTCGTTTGTTGTGGTTTTCTTTTATGGCCTTTACGGGCACTTTTCCCAGTATCCTTTACGCTGGAGTGACGCTTTCTTTTCGCCGCATCACTTTTTATCTCATCTCTCGCTCAACCCCGTTTTATACTTAGTCGAAACTTCCGAGTTTCAGGATCGGAAAACCGTGGATATTGATAAGGTGAGAGGAAGTTATTCGATTCTTGCTTCTTATTTGGGTGTGGATCAGCCCGATGAAAACACTTTGAACTTCTCCCGAAAAGTTTTCGCGGCCGAAGGGGCCTCTGCTCATCCCGCGGGAACTCCGCCTTTGAATGTGGTTGTTATCGTCATGGAATCCATGGCCATCAGTAAGACAAGTCTCACCGCCAATCCGCTACGTCCCACTCCCTCTCTAGAGGCTCTCGCCAAAGACAGCTATTGGTTTTCCAACTACTACAGTCCCACCGAAGGAACAGCGAGAAATATGTTCGGCATCATGACGGCGATCCCCGATGTTTATAAGGGCGAAACATCCTCGCGCAATCCGTTGACCGTCGATCAGCACGTGATCATGAACGATTACAACAACTATAAAAAATGGTATTTTTTAGGGGGAAGCGCCAGCTGGGCCAATATTCGCGGGATCTTTTCTCATAACATCGAAGGCATTGATATCATCGAAGAGGGCTCGTTTGCCAAAGGTCGCACCGACGTTTGGGGAATCTCCGATCTGGATCTTTTTATTGAAGCCCACCGTCGTTTTGCTGAGCACCCCAAGGACAAACCCTTTGTTGCAGTTATTCAAACGGCCAGCTTCCATCGGCCGTACACCATCCCCAAAGATTCTAAAGGTTTTAAAAATTTAAATGTGGATTTAAAAAGCCTCAAAGAGGCCGGTTTTTATTCTTTGGAGCAATTCAACTCGTTAAGATTTTCGGATTTCAGCTTGGGATATTTCTTTAAGCTGGCGCGCAAGAGCGGCTACTATAAAAACACGCTATTTGTTGTCACCGGAGATCATGGATTGCCTGACGATGGGGGAATCAATGTCACAGAAGCGCGGCAAGCTTTGATCCTCGAAAAATATCATGTTCCACTCATTCTCCATAATAAGCATCTTTTTCCCAACACGTTTAATGATTCCCGTCCCGCAAGTCACTTAGATGTCATGACGACAGCGGCATCCTTAGCGCGAGTCAACCATGTGAACACGACTCTCGGCCGCAATCTTTTTGACTCACGTTTTGATCAAGAACGTTATGCATTTATATATAATTACAGTTCGGTGGCTAACGAGTACGGGCTTATTAACGAGGACTATTACTACCGACACGATGACGTGGTCGGTGATCAATTTTATAATTACAGCGCCGATTCGGGGGCTAAGGATGTGAAAGAGCAGTTCCCCGAACTCTTCCAACGCATGAAGGCCTTAGCTCAAGCCTATTACGAAACCGCTCGTTACATGCTCTACAACAACAAAAAGCACCAACCGTAGTTGATGCTTTTTGTTTTTCTTTAAACTTTTTAAGAAAGTCTATTTAGTACATTCTATTTAACTGAGCATTGAGTAAAGATACCGTCGAAGAATCCGATCCCGAGGGACTTTAGATTTGGGTCCATGATGTGTTGAGCATTTTTGGGAGATGCTAACAGCATTTGGACAGCTTCGGCAGCCGATAACTTTTTACCCTTAACGATGTTCTCCACCACAGTGCCCACAAGGCCGAGTTCAGCAACACGGTCCTCGGGAGTAGAGCCATCAGATCCGAAGTGGGAGAGAAGCGAGTTTAAAGATAAGTCCTGAGAGTGAGACTGCGCCGCTTGGGCACAAATCGGGTTGAAGGGAAGAATCGATAAATCGTTCTGTTTACGAATTTGGTTGATGAAACCAAAAACCTGACAAGCCACAGGATTCATGCTTCCGCAGGCAGGATTCACTGTGCCGTTATTTAAGAAGCCGGCGTAAGTCTGCACGGTTTGGAGAAGCGACGCCAATTCCGGAGTGCCACTTTGACCGACAAGACCCGTCAGGATGTTGATCATGCCACTCACGTCATTAATGTTTTGAATATTGAGAAGAGCCGAGAAGGGGTTCGCCCCAGCGTTGTTTTGGAGCATCAGATTTGCTAATTGACCGATCACCTGAGTGACTCCGCTATGGCCCGTGGGTAATAGTCCTGCAAGGCCACTGGCCGATCCCCCACAACCTAAGAGAAGGTTCGCGATCGTAGGCACCGCAGCGCCGACTAAAGGATTTCCACCCATGAAGATCTGAGATCCAATTCCTAAAAGACTCGAAATGGTTGAGCAAGTGCCGTTAGAGCCCGAGGCGCCGCTCCCACCAAAAAGATTTCCGATGATGTTTGTGAGTCCAGCGGTCGTTCCGTTGCCACCACCAAACAGTCCACCGAGCATATTCCCAAGTCCAACCGAGTTGTTGTTATTTTGGATCGAACCAATCACATTTAAGATCTGATTCAGATCCGGTTGCGGAGTGGTGTGAGTGGTAGTGGTGTTGGTCGTGCCGAGGTCGGCGTTAAGGACCGGTGCATATTGTGAGGACTGTGCCTGTTGGTCAGCATCGATATTCTGCGCGCTCATCTTCTTACCGCAGTTGACTGTAAACAGTCCTGCCGCAAGAAGTAGTATCAACTTCTTCATACGAAATCTCCCTATAATGTTGTTTCTCATTGGCGGGAATCACGTGCAGCAGTTCGCCTGCTTTTTCTTCGGCTCCCCACCCAAGGTCCTGAATTAATAATTGATAGATTTATGAATTAACGGCGAAAGAACGCGGTAAACGTATGACTAAGGTCCGGGTGAAAAAAGGTTAGTCACTTTCTACCTCCTTGCAAGAGGTGAGATCTTCTGAGGATTTGGCAGAAACTGTCGAACAAGTCGCCAAGGGCCCCGGTTTGCATTTTGATGGTGAGATGGAGGTCCTCAGACCGCTGGCTGGTTCTAGTTTGACACTGAATTTCCAAGAGGGAAGGCCCTGCTCAAGTTCTAAGCTAAACTGCGCGGAATTTCACTGTTCAACTGTATATTTTTCATGACGAGGTGCAATTTTTGTTATTCTGTGTTACCTCTATCCCTCTACGTTAAGACCATAAGACAGCTTTAGGAGGGTGTTTTGGAAATAGTTGAGAATCAAGAAGTGGAAAAAGAAGTGGTTTTTCAGCACCTCGATGACATTGATGAGATCGATCAATACGACAATATATTAGAACTCGATGAGTCTCAGTACCCAAAATTTACGTTGGCTAAAAACAAAGCGCGTTTTTTGCGTATGGTGACCTGGTACCGCCAGAAGGAAGAATGGATCGAAGTGGGTCCATTGAGTCAAGTTAGCAAATTATTTAAGCAGCAGACCAAAGAGCTCGAAGGGATTCGCGCCAGTAAAATGGATTACGAAATGGAACTAGAGACAGGAACATTAACTCCGAGTCAGCGTTCGTATCGTAAGGATGAACTTAAAATGTGTAAAGTTCATGAGAAAATGGCCGTACATCTCATTGCTAAATTGCAGAAGAAGATCAAATCGGGCCGTCGATAATATTTTTGCTTAAATCTGTAATTTCCTTAAAAAACTCATTCTTGCGCCGAGGTCATTTTAGACGAGGCGGTCCAAGAATGAGTTTTTGCATTTCTGCCCAACCAGTGCTTATATACGAAGTTCATGGAATCGAGAGAAATTAAATTTATAGTTGCGAGTATTTTCGTTCACGGTCTGATCTTCGCCTCGATGATTATTGATCTTAAGTGGAACAAAAAAGAAGTCTACACGGACAGCGATGTTCTTCTTATGGGAGAAAATACAGGCACGAAGATCAATCCCCCAAAGCCTAAGGCGGATAAAGTTCTCAAGCCCAAGGTTCCTATGGAGAACGATCCCAACGCCGTCAAAACCAATGAGCGTGTGGCGCAAGAGGAGACCGAACAGTCCGAAGGGACATTTGGACAAGGTGGAACAAAACCCCTCGAGTATTTCACAGAGTTATCGGCGTGGATTAAGGTCAATCAAAAGTATCCCAAAATGGCTCGACGTTTAGGCCAAGAGGGCGATGTGAAAGTCGGCTTTAACGTCAACCCGGATGGCCGATTAACTGATATTCGAGTGATTGAGCAGAGCCCTCACGAAGCATTGAATCAGGCCGCCACAGAATTAATCGCGGCTTCGAGCCCGTTTAAACCTTTTCCAGATAATTTTCCGAAAAAGCCGATCTGGAAGGAACAACCTGTTTCTTATAAACTCGTCGAATAATGTCATTCACTCAAAGCGTTTTCATCTTGGGTTTACTCATTTTAAACTCGTGCTCTTCTCCACCGAGCGATGAGAACGCAGGAATGCAGTTCACTGTAATTTGTCGTAACGAGGTCCAAGACTGCTACACCAAAGCTCAAGATCTTTGCCCTAAGGGGTACCTCGTGGTGAACCGCGTCCGCGGAATTAAATTAGATGAGCAGACCACAGAGTACCGCGCTCTGATTCGCTGTAAGCTTTAAAATCGAAAAGAGATAAAATACATCTTTTAATTATTTGCTGGCGAAGGGTGGGCTCCAGTTTTATTTTTGGGCCATGAAGATATCTTTTTATTTTTATTTTGTGATTGGAGTTCTTTCATTCTCGGCGTGCTCGTCGAAGCCCATTCAGCTGGATCCAAAGCAAAATGTACCTTGGACCGAAGATCTAGAGAAAACAGCCCCTCATCCAGCTCCCTACGTGGCCCTTTTTAAAAACAAGGGGAAAAAGCTATATTATCTTGCCGCCCATCATGACAACCATGTGAATTCTCCGACCTTCAAGTTAGTGCGGCAAGCCTTTGAGGATTACAATATCAAAGCCGTGATTATCGAGGGGGTGTTTGCCTCTATGGGTGAGAGTCCTTTTGCCGTTTTAAAAACGGCGTCTGCCACTTGGGAGGATGAATTCGTCGGCGATGGGGAGTCGGGCTATTCCGCTGTGCTGGCCACCACGCGAGAGATTCCATTCTTTGGTGGTGAGCCCGATGATCTGGATGTTTATCAAGCCATGCTGGCTGAGAAATACTCTCCCGAAGATATGGTCGGGTATTATTTAGTTCGCCAGTACCCTCAGTGGGTGCGGCAGAAGCGATTGGAGAAAAAATCTCTAGAAAAAACGGCGGGTGATTTTATTGCTTACACGTGCCGACAGTTTTCAATCCCGGCTAACGACTGCACCAACTACGATAAATTTAAAGTGTGGTACAAACAGAAAAATCGGAAAGACTTCCCCAAAAACTTCGATAAAGAGGAATCGGCCCCTTACAGTCACGGCAAGTATTTCACTCAGAGGATTTCTCATCGCGTAGGTCGCTTTCGTGATGCCTTTATTGTGAAGCAGATTGCGACTCATCTTAATGCCCACAAAAATGTCTTGATCGTTTATGGAGCGAGCCATCTTTTGACTCAGCTTCCCGCCCTCCAACAAGGTTTGGGAGACCCTGAATACGTCACCCTAAAGCCTTAGGCGTCTTCGGCCAGTTAAGACTTTTTCCAACGGGTTTTGACTTTAAGGTCGGCTTTAGTCACCTTTTTTTTCATCGACTTTTTATAGTCGGTCAACTTTTGGGTGAGTTGAGTGTCGCTGACGGCGAGTATTCGAACGGCGAGGAGAGCGGCATTGGACGCATTATCAATGGCGACGGTGGCCACCGGTACTCCTTTCGGCATTTGCGCGATCGAGAGCAGAGAATCAATCCCATTCAAATGTTTTAATTTGACCGGAACACCGATGACCGGGAGGGTTGTGGCCGAGGCCATCATTCCCGGGAGGTGAGCGGCGCCGCCCGCTCCCGCGATAATCACTTTAAATCCTTTATCGGAGGCCGTTTCGGCAAATTCGAGCATGGCTTCGGGCGTGCGGTGAGCTGAGAGGATCCGAACTTCAAAGCTCACGCCGAAATCTTTTAAAACTTGGGCCGCGTCGTTCATCACGCGTAAGTCAGAATCACTTCCCATGGCAATGGCCACATCTTTTTGTGCTCTAGATTTTTTCATAACTGAACTTTCTCTCGCGCCTTGAGCGCTTTTTTGAGGGCTTTCTTAGGATTAGATCCTACACTGTTCATGTGTCCCATCTTGCGGCCCACGCGGTTTTGTTTTTTCCCATACCAATGAATCGCCACATCCTCGGAGACTTTCCATTGAGGGGTGACGTTTTCATTTTCACCGAGCAGGTTCACCATGGCAAAGCCGCCGTGAGGAGACGTTGGAATCTCGAGGGAGGCGCCGATGACGGCCTTTAAGTGGAGAGCGAATTGATCCACTTGAAAAGCGTCCATGGTGTAGTGGCCAGAATTGTGCACCCGCGGAGCAATCTCGTTAACGAATAATCCCTTTTTAGTTTCGAAAAATTCGATACCCATGACGCCGACATAATCTATTTTGTTCAAAAACTTTTTTATTTTTTTTGAGAGTGTCATGAACTTTTTATTTTGAATCGGTCCCATGGTCCAAAAGCAGCGCGAATCTTTTTGTAAGGATTCGACCAGCGGATAGTGGGTCACTTCGCCTTTCCGATTTCTTGCAAAGATGCACGCCAGTTCTCTTTGGAACGGAATGAATTGTTCGGCGATAAATTTTTCGTTTTGAAGAGCAGGTGTTGCTTCGAGGCGGGCGAGCATTTCGTTTGCGGCCTGCTGATCGCGAATAACATAGGTTCCGTAGCCGTCATAACCAAAACGTCGTTTTTTTAAAACCAGAGGGACTTCGAGTTGACCCAACACTTGAGACATTTGTTCGCTATTTTCGATATTGAGCCAAGGAGCCGTAGGGATGGAGTGATCATCGAAGAGTTGCTTTTGAGTCTTACGGTCCTGCAAGACGCCCATCAATTCGGGGGTTGGAAATAAACGGTTTTTACCTTTGTTCGCGCGAGCGAGCAGTTCGGCATCTAAGAATTCACTCTCGAAAGTGACGACATCCATCTCGCCGAGAAACTGGCGGAGAGCGTTTTCATCGTTCATTTTATTTTTGTGGTGATGAGCTGTCACTTGGGCTGCGGGATCGTCGGAGGATTCGGAGTAGATGTGAGTTTCGAATCCCATTTTGTGTGCGGCGAGGGTGAGCATGCGCGCTAATTGGCCGCCCCCGAGAATTCCTAGCTTATAACCCGCTTTGAACATATCCTCGTTTGACATGGTTTGATTCTTGGGTCAATGGTTGAGTGGTGACCCCAGAATTTACACCCCTTAAAACCAATTTCCCTTTATGTTTGGCGCCGATGGTGGGCTTGAGTCACGTCTGTTTGCGCGACGTCGTTCGCGAATATATGCCTAAGGGAGCAAAGACCATTTGGCCCAGCGAAATGTTAAGCACCCGTCGATTGCCCTACGAGGATCTCACTCAAGTGGCCGAGGGGATGAATAGCGCCGGAGATGATTTTTGGGCGCCGCAAATTTTAGGGAACGAAGAAAAATTCATCGCGGCCTCGATCCAAAAGCTCGAAGATCACGGGGCTCATGCCATCGATATCAATATGGGTTGTCCTGTGCAGAAAGCTCTTCGCCACAACTATGGCGTCGCTCTCATGGGAGATGTGGATTACGCCGCGAAGGTTGTGGAGATGACCGTGCGGAACACGAAACTCCCGGTCTCTGTGAAGCTTCGTGCGGGCTTTGAGAGTGATCCGCAAAAACTTCTCAACTTTACTCGAGCTTTAGAAAACGCCGGCGCGGCATGGATCACGCTCCACCCGCGAACCGTAGAACAAAAGCGCAAAGGTGAGGCGGACTGGTCGCAAATCGCATTTTTAAGAAAAGAATTAAAAATTCCGGTGATAGGAAATGGCGATGTGCAGACCGCAGAGGATGCCATCTCTCTTTTAGAGAAGACCGACTGTCATATGGCCATGGTGGGGAGGGCTCTTGTGGCGCGCCCCTGGTTGATGTGGCAGTATGGAGAGAAGATGGGCTTTGAGAATCCCGAGGGGAAAGAAGGCCGTGCACCGAGGACGCCTCAAGAGGAAGCTCGGGAGTACTTTATTTGTGCGCGTAAGATGATGGTGCAAATGCAAGAAAAGTTTAAACCGACGGTGGCTTTTCGAAAATATATTTTCTATATCAAAACCAGTTCGGTATGGATGGACTATGGTCACTACATTTGGTCGAGAATGACGAAGTGCAAACAATGGGACGACATCGCGATCGCCCTCGATGAGCTCGAGGGCCAAGCGTTTTTAATGCACGAGAGAACCGAGCTTCGAATTTAACGGCTTAAACAAGTAGGGGATCGAGTCCACCTTTTTGATCTAGCGCCGCGAGGTCGGTGTATCCGCCAATTAATTTATCGTCGATAAAAATTTGCGGAACAGTCATCATTCCTGTGCGGTTCTTAAGTTCCGTGTAAAGCGCGGGATCGTCGTCGACTTTGATTTCGTCGTAGCTGACATTTTTTGATTTAAAAAGAGCCTTCGCTCGATCGCAATAAGGACAGTAGGTCTTAGAATAAATCACAACTTTAGCCATAATAGGATCTCCTTTATTATTGCTACCTTATCTCTTAGCAAAGTTAGAGATATTTGGGAATCATAATCTCGGGAGCTAAATCCTGAGAGTGTCCTGTGATTTCTGGAGCGAAATGATTCTCTAGAACGTCGTAGATCGGAGGTAAACTTTCGAGCTGTTTGATTTTTTGAAACAACAGTTTAGCCTCTCCATATGATTGAGCCATAATGCGAAGCTGTTGTTTCGATCGGCACACGGCCGTGCGCGGAGACAGGCGTTGCTCCGAGAGCCGCACATAACTCAAGATCAGAGTCTGCCACTGGTGCCATGGTTTTTTAGGCTGCCCTGTCTTCGCTTCCGTGGCGAGGCCGGGATTAGCAATGAGGCCTCGGCCCATCATCACATGTTTGCAACCGGAAACGTTCCGACAGCGATCGTAATCGTCTTTCGACCAAATGTCGCCATTCGCGATCACAGGTATCTTTACGGCTTCGCGCATTTGCGAAATGTACTCCCAATGAGCGGGCGGCCGATAGCCCTCGGCTTTGGTGCGCGCATGGACGGTGAGCCAAGAGGCTCCACCACTTTCGGCGGCATTCGCAATTTCGTGAACACGTTCTTTGTTTTCAAAGCCTAAGCGCACTTTGGCCGAAACTGCGAACTGCGAAGGAACGGCTTTCCGAACCGCATTCACCACAGCCTCGACGCGTTCTGGATTTTTAAGGAGTGTGGCGCCTCCATCGTGAGAATTCACCGTCTTCGCCGGGCAGCCAAAGTTGAGATCAATACCAAAGGCGCCCAACTCGATCGCGCGTTGGGCGTTTTCTGCCATAAGGGTGACGTCGCTTCCTAAAAGTTGCACCATCACGGGCGTTCCACTCAGGGTTCGCGACTGATGGAGTAATTCTGGGCAATAGTGGTAATACACTTTCTCGGGGAGAAGTTGATGAGTGATGCGAACGAATTCCGTCGCGCAAAGGTCGACTCCTCCTTGAGCTGACACCAACTCTCTCAGAATCGGATCAACCACTCCTTCCATCGGCGCCATCAGCACCATGGGAGGGAGATTATTTTGAACAAAGTCGATCGATGATGACATATTCCTTCTCAGTGACAGGTTGGATCGAAAGTCGTTGGCCTTTTCTGAGAAGAAGCATGTTTTCGAGACCTTTGGTTTCGCGGAGTCGTTCCAGAGAAATGAGCTCCTTAAATTTTTTAACAAAAGCCACCTCCACCCCAAACCAACGGGGCTTTTCTGGCGTGGCGCTGCTGTCGAAATACTCACTCTTTTTATCGAACTGTGAGGGGTCGGGGGCTGCTTTTTTGCTCACCTTGGCGTACCCGGCGATTCCTGGCGGCGTGGCGTTAGAGTGATAAAAAAGCACAGTATCGCCGACTTGCATGTCATTCATCATGAAATTTCGAGCCTGATAGTTGCGCACACCATCCCAGAGTGTTGTTTTTTTCTCTTTGAGGTCGTCTATGGAAAAAACATCGGGTTCGGATTTCATTAACCAGTAGCGCATGGGGCATTTTGTAAAACGAAACTGAGTGACATGTCACGCTTTGATTGACTGGTTTTCCCTCTATGAGAGAATAGGGGCGTTGAGATAAGTTATGGGATTTCCCAAATTAATTGTCCTATGAGGACAAAGGAGAGTCTATGCGTATTATAACCCTATTCGTGCTTTTGTTCGCCTTTGGTGTGAGTGAAGCGCAACAGATCGTTTTCGCTCCGGCATTTAGCTACTTTAAAGACGAAACTACTAATAAAAATAATGCTGCAGATGATTCCGAATCCAAGCGCACGATGTTCGATATCAAATTGGCTTACCTCCACTACTCGGGTCTTTACTTAGGAGGAATTTACACAACTGGGAAAATTGGTGATGATAAGACAAGTGGTGTTGGACCCACGCTGGGATATAGCCACTACAGTGGGTTCTACGCTCTCTTCAGTTATTATCTCATGTCAAAGTACGAAGTCGATCCAAATACGTCGGGCCTTACCTATCGTGAGCTTTCGGATGGTATGGGTGCTCAGGTCGACATCGGATGGGTGTTTCCATTGACATCAACATTTAGTATTGGTCCGCAAATCTCGTATAGGTCGATCAATTACAAAAAAGCGGAAGACGGTGCTGGTTTAGAGTTTGACTCAGATATCACGAAGTCTTCAATCAGTCCTTACGTCTCTCTTTGGTTCCAATTTTAATTTGTTAAGGAGTAAACAGCATGGCATTTCGTACAGAAAAAGATTCCATAGGTGAAATAAAAGTTCCCGCGGATAAGTATTGGGGGGCGCAAACTCAGCGATCTCTTGAGAATTTTAAAATTGGCGGGGATCGTTTTCCTCGCGAGATGATTCGCGCCTTAGGGATTCTCAAAAAATGTGCGGCCATGGCCAACTGGAAGCTCGGTTTACTTCCCGAGACCAAAGCCAAATTTATTATTTCGGCAGCCAATGAAGTCATCGAGGGGAAACTCGATGAGCATTTTCCTCTCGTCGTTTGGCAGACGGGGAGTGGGACGCAAACCAACATGAACGCCAACGAGGTGATCGCTAATCGTGCCAGTGAACTCACCACGGGCTCGGTGAAAGAACGTGTCGTTCACCCGAATGACGACGTGAACAAAGGTCAATCGTCCAATGATACATTTCCCACGGCGATGCACATCGCGGTGGTGGATCGCGTTCATCATCATCTTTTGCCCAATCTTAAAAAACTGCGCGACTCCTTTAAGAAGAAGCAGAACGAGTTTAAAGACATTATTAAAATCGGTCGCACTCACTTGATGGACGCCACTCCTTTGACGTTAGGACAGGAGTTTTCTGGGTACACGACACAATTGGATCGCAGTATCGAGCGTGTAGAGTCTTCTCTCAAAGCGGTGTTCGAGCTCGCCATTGGCGGAACTGCCGTCGGCACAGGATTAAACACTCATCCGGAATTCGCCACTCGCGTGGCCGAAGTGATTTCTAAAGAAACCGGACTTCCCTTTGTTTCTGCGCCGAACAAGTTCGAAGCGCTGGCAACTCATGATGCGCTTGTGGAGCTCAGCGGATCCTTAAAAACCGTGGCTTGTAGTTTAATGAAAATTGCGAACGACATTCGTTGGTTGGGGAGCGGTCCACGCAGCGGTATTGCCGAGCTTATTCTCCCTGCCAATGAGCCGGGAAGTTCGATCATGCCCGGTAAAGTGAATCCCACTCAGAGCGAAGCGATGACCATGGTGTGCGCGCAAGTGATTGGTAACGATGCGGCCGTCACTGTGGGAGGCTTACAAGGTCACTTTGAGCTGAACGTGTTTAAACCGGTGATCGTGTTTAATGTTTTAAACTCGGTGCGTTTATTAGCTGATGCGTGTTCGAGCTTTAGAGAGCACTGTGTGGATGGCATTCAGGCCAACACACAGCAGATCGAAAAACATATGAACAATTCGTTAATGCTCGTGACGGCGCTCAATCCTCACGTCGGTTACGATAACGCCGCAAAGATTGCAAAAAACGCTTACGAGAAAAATATTACCCTTAAAGAATCCGCCGTTCTTCTCGGATTTATGAGCAGCGAAGATTTTGATAAGTGGGTGCGTCCTCAAGATATGATCGGTCCATTAAAAGTATGAGAATTTGCATTTTTTGTAGCTCCAAACTCAATTTTGTTGAGGAGCTTGTCCGAACTTCAAAAGAGTTTGCCCTTTGGATGGCAAGCCGCAGGCACACTCTTGTTTACGGCGGAGCCACTGTCGGAATGATGGGTCTTCTTGCTGATGGCGTGCTTGAAGGCGGCGGGGAAGTGGTAGGGGTAATCCCCCGGGCGATGTTTGCCGCCGAAGTTCCGCATCGTAAAATTCAAACACTCCTGGAAGTCGAAGACTTGATGGAGCGTAAAAAGGAAATGATCAAACGCAGTGATGTGTTTGTGATCCTGCCGGGCGGAGTAGGGACTCTCGATGAACTTCTCGAGGTGATCACTTGGAAATCCATCGGTCTCATTACCCATCCGATTGTCATTTTGAATATTGACGGCTTTTGGAATTCTTTCTTTTCAATGATGAGCGATCTAAAAAATAAAAAAGTTTTAGATGAAAATCTTTTGGAGAGTTATTCCGTCGTCAATTCCTATTCCGAATTAAAAATACATTTAGAAGGTCTCAATGTTAGTTGATCCTCGACTTGATTGGCTTAAAAACGAATATATTCAACCCTACGTTTACGTGCGGGAGGACAATCGAATCTCTAAGCCGGGCTCACACTCGCCACTGGATTGGTTCGAAGGGAAAAAGCCCGTTTTTATTAATCCCTTGTGGATGAAAGAGGTTGAGTTTGGGAATCAAATTTTAGCTCTTGAAGGTCAGGCCTTCGGACCGAGCAATTTGGCGATGCCTCGTTGGGTGTTTTATGACTGTGCCATCACTCCGGGATTTGTGGCGGGTTTTGCCATTCGTAATTCTGCGATTCCCAATGAGCTGCGATCGCATTTTGGATACGCGGAGGGAAAGCATGAGTGGACCCCGCTGAGCTTGTTTATCATTATTCCGACCATGTCTCCGGACGAAGAGTGGTGTGCCCATAATTTATGTACGGTGAATTCTTTTTTGCCTAAAGATAAACAGTTTTATGGACTCGGATTTTTGTCCAAAGCCTTTGGTCTCTGGTACGCCAATGTGAATATCTTGGTGGGGTTCACGCAATGGGCGAATGCAGCGATGAAGTTGCATTCTTACTACGGGCCGTTTGAGATCCTCACGGCGTACACACCGATTCATTCCTATTCGCGAACCCTCACCTATCGGGTGAAGTTGGAATCCTCGCAGTGGGGGAATTTTTTATCTAAAAAACCGATCGCCGACTTTGATACACGCTTTAAGGCCAGCGGCTTAAAAGTGCATCCTAAAGATGATTCTAGCCTTAGGGACATACAATCCCGATTAGAGCGAAAAGAGGGGCCTTACTTCCTGAATCCCCATGAAGTTTTGACAAAAAACCTAGGCGAACCATTAAGTTTGTACCAACCGACGTCGATTTAAGGTATATTGGTCTTCACCTATGAATGAATCTCTACCTGCTGTTGCTAAAAGTGTTTACATCGAATGTAAGAAGTGCGGAACGGAACGATATTTTAAAGTGATCGCGCACACCAGTTCCGAGACTGCAAAAGTGAAATGTGAAGTGTGTGGATCACAGAAGAGTTATCGAGTGTCCGAGAAAAAACCGAAAGCAACAAAACCACGTGCAGCAAAATCCACAACTCCTAAATCATCCTCCACCTGGATTACGCTCAAAGAAAACCGTGGGGAAGGCTCCGCAAAGTCTTACTCTGTCAAAGCCACTTTCGCGTCTGACGAATCGCTGATGCATCCTAAGTTTGGATTGGGCTTTGTGATTAAAGCTCATCCGTCTAAAATCGAAGTTCTATTTGCCGAAGGGGTAAAAGAACTCATCCATGCACGAGTTTAGTTACCTTCCTCCCGAAATCTTTATTTATTGTTTTGTCCTGGGCCTACTCATTGGCCTTGTGACGTCCACTCTTGGAATTGGCGGCGGAATTTTTATGGTTCCTCTGCTGCCGGTCATTTTTAAAATGACTCTTCACGAAGCCGTGGCCACAAGTCTTTTTACGATCTTTTTAGTCACCTTATTCAATACGTTTATATTCCATCGGCAAAAAGCGGTGAGGTGGCCTGTGGGATTGTGGCTAGGCGTCCCCGCATCGGTGGTGGCTTTTTTTATTCCTACGATCGCGGTACGGCTCCCGGAAGTCGCAATCCAGTCCGTGTTGGTGGTGGCCCTTTTCGCGATGTCGGTGGTGACGTATCACAAGCGACGCGCTCTGACTCAAGGGGCGCTTCACGATTTGGATCGTCGGAGTAAAATAAGGTGTGTGGGCTTAGGATCTGTCGTGGGGGCTTTGTCGGGACTTTCGGGACTGGGGGGCGGTTTGTTTTTCGGACCCTTTTTAATCTCTCAAAGGCTCGTTTTAGCCCAGCAGCTTACGCCTACGATCAATCTCACGGCGATGCTCACCACGGTGATGGGGACCGTGGGTTATCTCATCATGGGATTTCGAGGCACGGGTTATATTCACTTTCCGTTGGCTTTTGCGCTTTTCATTGTGGCCAGTCTCAGCGGAGTTTATTTTAAAAAATTACAACCCATGATTCCCGTGCAATGGAAGGCGACCATCATTGCCGCCGTTCTATTGGTGATGGCGGCCAATGTGTTGATCAAAGCTCAACTCCACTGACAACTTCCCTTTGTCGTTTTTGTTTGTTACATAATACTTTATATGAAACTGCAAAGCCGTCTCGAAGATAAAATTCAAAAGCAACTCAATCCATCCCACTGGGACATCGAGAATGAAAGCGCAAATCATGGAGCGCGTTTGGGTGGGGAAAGTCACTTTAAAGTGTTGATTGTATCTCCCAACTTTGAGGGGAAGTCGCGGCTGCAACGTCAGCGGGACGTCCACAGTTTGTTCGCTGAGGAACTGGCGAGTGGCATTCATGCTCTCTCACTGCGGTTACTCACGCCGCAAGAGTGGCAGGATTCGGGCGCAGAGAGCTTTGTGAGCCCCAACTGTCAGTCGAAGCCGGTACTCCCTAAAGTCAAATAACCTCGCTCGTCCAATGGCGCGTGAGGTCCTTCGCTTTCGCTCAGAATCACATAAAAATTAGTCGTTAGAGAGCTCGTTGATCTGTTTTTTGAGTTTTTCGAGAAGATCTATGGTGTCCTTTTGCATCTCCGTGGGAGATTGATCTTGCTCCTCGGAGGGACTATTGGTAATTTTGTCCCACTCATCTATGGCTAAATCGAGCTCCTTAAGAGTATCTCCCAATCGTGATTTCGATGGGGGTCTGGAGCTTGGTGATGGCGTGCCGGTGGTCTTTGATGTCATAAGGATTAAAAATCCTAAGAATCATTGAGCGAAATTGCAATGAAATTTGTTAATTTTTTTTCTGGAGGACGATAATGGCTGAAGAAATTATTTATACGATGAAAGGTGTGTCTAAAGTTTACCCACCTAGCAAATATGTTCTCAAAGATATTTACTTATCCTACTTTTACGGCGCCAAGATTGGTGTGCTCGGTTTGAACGGAAGTGGAAAATCAAGTTTGCTCAACATCATGGCAGGGAAAGACGAAAACTTCATCGGTGAAGCGTTTCCTGCTCGCGCCTATAAACTCGGATATCTCGAGCAAGAGCCGAATCTCGATCCCGAAAAAACTGCGAAAGATGTGGTGATGGAAGGCGCCGGCGATGTTGCACGACACCTCAAAGAGTTCAACGACATCAGCACGCAGTTGTGCGACGAGAATTTAGATCCCGATAAAATGGAAAAGCTCATCGAGAAGCAAGGTGCAATTCAAGAGAAGATCGAAGCTGCTGACGGCTGGGAGCTCGACAACAAGATCGAGCAGGCGATGGATGCACTTCGCTGTCCTCCGGGAGATTCTTTGATTAAGAATCTTTCGGGAGGGGAAAAGCGTCGCGTGGCGCTTTGCCGTTTGCTTTTGTCGAATCCCGACATTCTTCTCCTCGACGAACCGACCAACCACATGGATGCCGAAACGGTGTCGTGGCTTGAGCATTTCCTCCACACTTTCCCCGGTACGGTCATCGCCGTGACCCACGATCGCTACTTCTTGGATAATGTTGCCGGATGGATTTTAGAGCTCGATCGGGGAGAGGGCATTCCGTGGAAGGGCAATTACTCCTCCTGGTTAGATCAAAAAGATAAGCGCCAGGCCCAAGAGCAGCGCGAAGAGACCAAGAAGATGAAGACGCTGGAGCGCGAGCTCGACTGGATTCGTATGTCTCCGAAGGCCCGCCAAGCCAAGTCAAAGGCGCGAATCTCGGCTTACGAGAATTTAGCCAAAGAGGCGTCTCCCGAGAGAATTCAAGAGATGCAGATCTACATCCCACCAGGTCCTCGTTTGGGGGGATTCTGTCATCGAAGCTAAGAACATTTCTAAGGCCGCAGGCGACCGCTTGCTTATCGATAACTTAAGTTTTTCTGTCCCTCGCGGAGCTATCGTGGGAATCATTGGTCCGAACGGTGCGGGGAAAACCACACTGTTTAAGATGATTACTGGTAAAGAGAAGCCTGACAGTGGAGAGATGGTGATCGGCTCTACCGTAAAGCTCGCTTACGTCGATCAGGAGCGTGCCACTCTCGATCCGAACAAATCCATCTGGGAAGAGATTTCGGGCGGCCACGACCTGATTAAGGTCGGTTCCCGCGAAATGAACTCCAGACAGTATGTTTCGCGCTTTAACTTTAATGGCACAGACCAGCAGAAAAAGGTCGGAACTCTTTCGGGCGGAGAGCGAAATCGCGTGAATATGGCGAAACTCCTCCTCGAGGGCGCTAACGTCCTACTTCTGGATGAGCCGACAAACGATCTCGACGTCAATACCATGCGAGCCCTTGAAGAAGCGCTCTTGGAATTCGGTGGTTGCGCTCTGATCATTTCGCATGACCGATGGTTCTTAGATCGCGTCTGCTCTCATATACTCGCATTTGAGGGGGATAGTACGGTGCAATTCTACTCTGGAAACTACTCCGAGTGGGAAGAGGAATACAAGAAACGCATGGGGATTGAGACTCTTACTCCCAAGCGGATCAAGTACAGAAAATTTAAAAATTAGGCAAAATTAGGCGTTTTTCCGCTCGGAAAAACGCCGTTTCTCGAGGGGAAATACCCTCAAAATCCCGCAAAACCGAGATTTCCCGAATGGAAAACGGAGTTTCCCCTCTAATAAAAGTGGGATTGAATTGTTTTTTTTCTATTGACTCGAAGACTGTACCTATAACAACGTAGATGTGTGAGGGGGATGAAGCCCTTCGCAAAAACGTAATTACGGAGGAAACACCTAATGGCAAAGAAGAAAAAAGCTGCTAAAAAAGCTAAAACTGTAAAGAAAGCCGCGAAGAAAACTGCTGCTCCTAAAAAAGCAAAAACAAAAAGAAAGCCGAACGCGAGCTTCATGAAGCCGTTGACACCAAGTGCTGATCTTGCAGCTGTTGTTGGCACTAAAGCTATTCCTAGAACTGAAGTTGTTAAAAAACTTTGGGCTTACATCCACAAGCATGATCTTCAAGACAAGAAAAACAGAAGAAACATCAACGCTGATGCACCTCTTAAAAAAGTATTCGGTGGTCGTGGAACAGTTTCTATGTTCGAAATGACTAAATACATCAGCAAACACCTTAAGTAATCTCAAGGTTAAGCAGACTGTATGTCGATAGGGAAGGGAAGCAAATGCTTCCCTTTTTTATTTTTAATTCTAGAACATTTTTATGAAAGAAGCTTTTCTCTCCCTGCCCTCGACGGGTGCGTAGCGTCTTCGGATTACGTCACGACGGGGGTACCCGTCCTGCCGCAACCCGGATACGCAACGCTCGCACGGGATGGTCGAGAAAAGCTTCTTTCATAAAAATGTTCTAGAATTAAAAATAAAAAATTATGGGTCAGCTTTATGTTCTCATTTTTTGCTCTTGTTCGGGGGTGGGCCTCTCAAGTGTTATAAAGCTTTGGGGGCGGTTTTTGTATGTGATTTTGGGGAAAGGGCGGGTTTGTAAATTTTCGAAAGTTTCGGTGTGGCTGGACATTTTTGGGGTTATCTAATAGCTTTGTGGGCTATGAATGTGAAGACGGCCAGTGATATTCGGATTATGGAGCGGACGTGCCAGTTGGCGGCTCAAACTCTCGTGCATGTGTCTAAATTTGTGAAGGCGGGGGTTACGACCAACGAGCTCGATCAGATCGCTTATGATTATACGCTGTCTCACAATGCTCGGCCGGCGCCTTTAAATTATCACGGGTTTCCGAAATCCATCTGCACCTCCGTCAATTATGTGATCTGCCATGGGGTTCCCAACAACGTTCCTCTTAAAGACGGCGATATCGTGAATATTGATGTGACGACTTTTAAAGATGGGTTTCATGGAGATTGCTCGGCCACTTACTTTGTTGGGAATGTTTCCCATGAGGCCCGACTGATCGTGGAAGTGGCCGAAAAGGCCCGCGACAAGGGCATTGAGGCCATCACCCCCTTCGGAACGACCGGAGATATCGGTTACGAAATTAATAAGTATGTGACCCGTAAAGGCTTTGCCGTAGTCCATGAGATCGGTGGCCACGGGATTGGTCGGGAGTTTCACGAAGAGCCCTTTGTCCCTTCTTATGGTAAAAAAGGCCGCGGCGATAAGTTGCTCCCCTGGGGCACGATCACGGTGGAGCCGATGATCAATATTAATGACCGGCCGATTAAAGAGTTCTCCATTCCAGGATCGACCATTAAGTACTACGAAACGTCCGATAAGACCCTTTCCGCACAATTTGAGCACACGGTTTTAATCACCGACAAGGGCTACCAAATCCTCACATTGCCTTAAAAGGTTCCAGGTTCCTTGTTAACAAAACTAAAACGGAGGCTCTCAGCCTCCGTTTTAGTTTTGTTAACAAGGAACCTGGAACCTTTTAAGGCTTTATCTTGATACTTTAGGCGTTTACGGCTATTTCATATGTATTACGCATTCCACATAACAGGAGTTTTTATGAGTCTTACAGGAGCGACGACAATGAAATATACATTGCCTAAAACACAATCTGGACAACCCGACTATCGCGTTTGCAAAGAAGCTATGGAAAATCCAAAGCGCTTTGAGGAGCTCGCTCGCTGGGGACGTGAAGAAATCAAAATCGCTGAAACCGAAATGCCAGGCCTTATGGCTCTTCGCGAAGAGTATGCGACGCAAAAGCCACTTCAAGGGGCTCGCATCACAGGTTGCCTTCATATGACAATTCAAACAGCTGTTCTTATCGAGACGCTTGTTGATCTCGGTGCGGAAGTTCGCTGGTCTTCTTGCAATATTTTCTCGACTCAGGATCATGCGGCGGTGGCCATGGCTGCGGCGGGAATCCCTGTATTTGCTTGGAAAGGTGAGACCGAAGAAGAGTACGAATGGTGTGTGAAGCAAACGATCGAAGGCTGGAAAGACGGCTTCGATATCATTCTCGATGATGGTGGCGATCTTACCGTCATGATGCACAGACCAGAGTACGCCGAAATGCTTAAAAAAATTAAGGGCGTTTCTGAAGAAACAACGACAGGGGTTCATAACCTCGAAAAAATGTTAAAAGACGGCAAACTTAAAATCCCTGCGATCAACGTTAACGATTCTGTGACGAAAACAAAATTTGATAACCTTTATGGCTGCCGCGAATCTCTTGCGGATGGCATTAAGCGCGCGACGGACGTCATGCTTGCGGGTAAAACGGCCGTGATCGCTGGCTTCGGAGATGTTGGTAAGGGTTCTGCAGCGTCGCTCAGAAACTTTGGAGCTCGCGTCGTCGTCACCGAAATCGATCCTATTTGCGCTCTTCAAGCCGCAATGGAAGGGTACCAAGTTGTAAAAATGGAAGACGTGGCTGCCGAAGCTGATATTTTTGTGACAGCTACAGGTTGTGCAGACATCATCACCGAAAAACACTTTAGCCAGATGAAGCACGGGGCGATCGTTTGTAACATTGGTCACTTCGATATCGAAATCGATATGGCTTGGTTAAACGCGAATTCTAAGGTCCGCGAAGTGAAGCCTCAGGTGGACATTCACCAGCTTAAGAACGGAAACGAAATTATCGTTCTTGCAAAAGGTCGCTTAGTGAATTTGGGCTGTGGAACGGGTCACCCTTCGTTCGTAATGAGTGCGTCCTTCACGAACCAAGTTTTAGCTCAGATCGATCTCTTTAACGAAAGTGCAAAGTACCAAGAGATTGGTGTTTATCGTTTACCTAAAGAACTCGACGAAAAAGTGGCGCGCCTCCACCTTAAGAAAATTGGTGTTCAGTTGACGACGTTAACAGATAAGCAGTCGAGCTATCTTGGCATCAAAAAAGCTGGACCATTTAAACCGGAGCACTACCGCTACTAAGTGGAGGGCTCAGCTCATTGAGAAAAAGGGTAACTGCTATCAGTTACCCTTTTTTTTTGGCCTTCAATTGAGTGCGGCGGTCTACTGTGCCTCGGAGCTGGAATTGGGTTGAGGTGCGACGTTCGCCTTAGGAGGGGTGATGGAAGCTCTAAACTTGGTACATCGAATGTCTTGCTCTGCAATCACTTTACTCTCAAAATCTTTTGTTTTTATATCTCGCCCTTTTTCGAGATAGGACACCACCACAGTGAGTGGGAAGTAGGTTCGGGTGCGATTTTTAAGGCGCATGTTTTTGCAGATCAGTCTCTCCAGATGTAACAAGGTTTTCTTCTTTAGATCTTCACTCTTCTCCATTCTTCGCGAAAGAAAAAAGTTGAGATGCCGGCGATCGAAGGGGTGGGTCCACACTCTAAAAAGTTTTTTCCGTTGATCTTGATCGTAGTAAGAATAGAGCTCCACTTTGCGATAAGGATCTTCGGCCACATTTCGATTGTACAAATCAAAGGGAAGAATGGGCCAGACCGCGACCTGCGTAAGGCTTGATAGCCAAGTCATGGCCGCCAAGCCTACAGTGATAAATTTTAATTGAGGATGGTGGTCAAACTCTGGGGGTTTAATTTCCGATGGCTCTTGAAAGCCATGAAACAGGGCGTACCAGGGAATAAAAAAGAGGACACCAATTCCCAGTAAGGGCATCGTCAAGTTGACACTGTAGTAGGCGAGCGTGTGCAGTGCGATCCAGAGAATCGGGTATATCAGTGAGAGCTTTCCTCGAAGGAAAAGTGCCAGAGGAGAGGACACGTTAAGAAGCAGGATTAAAAAAGCCGCAATATTCAGAAGGACCGGAAAGCGCGTCAGTTCCTGACCCCACGCCTTACCTGCGATGAGCAAAAGAACTTCAAGATTATCCGAAGTGAACCAACTGAGCCCGACATCGCGGAGTTGAGCCACTCCGATCACGAGGTACATCAAAACGGTAAACACACGTGCGGCTTGCAAGAACCAAAGAGAAACCGTGTCCCTATTTACATTGAGACTTAAAGCCCAGTCGCTCACCACGAAGAGAGTCGTGAAGATCATAATCACGCTCGAGACAGGATCTGTAATGTAAAAGTTGTTGGGAAATCCGGCGACAAAAAGCGTTGTAATAAAAAGAAGAGAGCTGAGAATTTTGCTTCGGTACTTAAATGCAAAAGCGGCAAAAAGCGCCACGTTTAACAATTTGATTCCGTACAAAAACGAATACGAAAAATAATCGTTAAATTTAGCACCAAAGAGTTGAAACACGCTCACGGGGCGGTAAAAAAAACTATCGACCTTCGACCACCATTCCAGCTCTCCATAAAAGAAGTAGACGGCGCAGACCACAGCAAAGAGAAGCCGGCTCATGCGATAGTTGTATTCCGCCTCGGAAAACGAGCTCATCAGCTGGCGACCTTTTGAGTAGTAAGATTTGGCGAGTGCGGTCGGCATAGAGTTAATCCTTTTTTACAAATTTTAAAAAAGTTTTTAATTCTTCAATGCTTTCGTAGATGTCGTCGAGAGCGCGGTGTTTGTCTTGTTTTTGATATTCCACAAAATACTTTGCGTTCATAATAATCTTCCAGGCGGTGACATCCATCATTCGGTAGTGGAGTCGCTTTGAGAGTTTGGTGAAATACAGATCAATAAATTTACGATCTTGAAAGATTGAGTTGCCACACAAGATGGGTCGCTCGTCTTTGCTGTAATGGCGATCAATCAGATCCAGGAGATCTTGCTCCACCTCTTCGGGCTCTTTGCCTCCGGGGACTTTGGCCATCAATCCACTTTCGCCGTGATGCTTTGTGTTCCATTCATCCATATTTTCAAGAAAGACTTCCGGTTGCTTCACTACGGTGTGATACGTCTCCAAGGTTTTAAAGTCGAGATCCGTAACAATTACCGCCACTTCGATGACTCTTTCAATTTCGGGCTCAAGACCGGTCATCTCCATATCGAGCCAAAACAGTTTTTTCATAGGACGAGGCCTTTCTTTTTTCCGATTATTTCTCTAAAGTGGCTAAATGGGTACCAAAAAGATCAAGATGCCCACTCTGGATCTGCACGGAAAGAAGCAAGACGAAGTGTACGATCTCGTGGACAGATTTATCATGAAGCATCATCACATCGAGCGGGTCAAAATTATGCCCGGTAAAGGAACTGGCGTCGTGCGAAACCAGGTCATTTCCTATCTTAAACAGGGCGGCTATCCTTGGTCCTATGAGGATTTACCCAACGGGGATAAAAACACCGGTTCTATTATTGTCTTTTTAAACTGACCCGATTAGTATCGGCCCTCTGAACGGGGGTATTCATGCGTTTTTTATTTATCACTCTGATTGCTGGCTTTGTCATTGCCTGCGAATCCACTCCAGCCATTAAAAAAGGCAGCCTGGCTTGGCGCACTCCAGGGCGAATGATCGAAAAACAATACGCCGAATATCGTGCGGAATTGATCAGCGATGTCCATTACGATTTTCAGTTTAATCTCACTCAACCTGATTTTTTTACGGGAACCTCCAAGGCCACTTTTAAAATGGCCTCGGCTCAAGAGACGACTTTAGATTTTTTCGAAGGCACCGTGCAAAGTCTAAAGATCAATAACCGAAATGTAAAAGTCGATCACAATGGTTATTTTATTCGTCTTCCCAAAGACTCATTAAAAACCGGTGTTAATATTGTGGAAGTGCAATTTAAACATGGATACAGCCCGACGGGTTCAGGTCTCTATCGCTACGAAGATCCGGCCGATAAAAATGCTTACCTCTACACCGATTTTGAACCCTATGATGCCAATGCTCTCGCACCTATGTTTGATCAGCCCGACATCAAAGCCACTTATCAGTCGACGGTGATCGCGCCTAAGAATTGGACCGTGATCACGTCCACGCGCGAGAGCAAAGTGGAAGAGGTGAATGGTTTTAAACAGTGGACCTTTCCGGCATCGGAGGCCTTTAGCACTTACGTTTACTCACTCCATGCTGGCCCATACAAGATGTGGACAAGTCAGGTGAAAACTCCTTATCAAACGATCCCCTTGCGTTTGTTCGCTCGGCAGAGTTTGGCAAAGCATGTGGATCCTAAAGAATGGTTTAGCACCACCCAGCAGGGCTTCCAGTTTTTCGAAAAGTATTTTGAAACACCGTATCCCTATAAAAAATATGATCAGGTGATCGTTCCTGACTTTAATTCCGGAGCGATGGAGAACGTGGCCGCCGTGACGTTTAACGAAACACGATTTGTCACTCGCGGTCAAAAGCAACGGGCCCAAAAGCGTCGCTTGGCCGAAGTGATCTTGCACGAGATGGCGCACATGTGGTTCGGCGATCTCGTCACCATGAAGTGGTGGAATGACATTTGGTTGAACGAAAGTTTCGCCACGTATGCGGCGACATTGGCTCTCACCGAGGGAACTCCGTATAAAGACTCGTGGGTGGATTTCAACACGAGCGAAAAGCGGGGCGCTTATCATGCCGACCAATTGACCACGACTCATCCCATAGAGTTCGAAGTCGCCAATACCGACGTTGTTTTTGCCAACTTTGATGCCATCACTTACGGAAAAGGTGCTTCCGTTTTAAAACAACTGGCGTTTTATATTGGCCCCAAGACCTTTCAAAAAGGACTGCAGGATTATTTTAAACGTTATGCGGGGGGCAACACAACGCTCACTGATTTTATCGCGGCGTTAGAGCGCGCTCATGGCAAGGAATTGCAGTCGTGGAAGCAAAAGTGGCTGCAGACGGCCAACGTGAACACGATGGAAGTCAAATGGTCGTGCAAGGCGGGAAAGGTCAGTCAGGCGACGTTAGAGCAAACCTCTAACCCGGGCTTTGAGGTGCTTCGCCCCCACAAAACTCAGATTGCGGTCTTCGGTGAAAAGAAGGGCACAAAGCTTTTAAAAACGATAGATCTCGAGTACTCGCAAGCGTCCACGCCCATCGCGGAGCTTAAAGGAATGAGTTGCGACGAAATCACTTTGATCTACCCCAATTACAACGATCAAGATTACGCCAAGGTTCATTTGGACGAAAAAAGTTTACAGACGACCATGGATTATTTGTCTCGCCAACAAGATGAGCTCTTGCGAAGTGGCTTGTGGGGCACCGTTTGGGATTTAGTGCTGGATCAAAAACTTCCCGCGACAGAATACCTACGGATGGTTTATCTGCACGCCAAAAAAGAAACGAGCCTGGACACCTTAAGTGGCATTCTCGGACGGGGCTTTGGAGTGGTGCGAAAGTACTTTCCGCAAGACAACGCGTGGAAGGACGCGCGCAATCGTTTAGCTCGCGATCTCACCACGCTTTGCTACGAGGCTATGGTGGAGGCTCCGACCGCCGACTTACAAAAAGTGTGGTTTGATGCTTACGTGGATTCCGTGGAGGTCGAGAAGGATCAGCAGATCATTTTAGGTTATCTTAAAAAGACGCCCGCATTTTTAAAGTTTAAGATCGATCAAGATCGTCGCTGGAATATTCTCCAGTCTTTAAACCGCAATAATCCGTCTCTAGCGAAGGCGTATGTGGATGCGGAACGCGCTAAGGATTCGACTTACGAAGGTCAGCAGGCGGCGTTAGAGACGCTCGCGTTGACTCCAGATCTCGCCGTCAAGAAAGAGCTGTGGGGAAAGATCACTCAGGGCCCCTCCAAGGAGAATCCATTAGGCAAACTGCGCCCAGTGATGAGCGGCATCTTCCCTTATAACCAAGAGAATCTCCAGGCTCAATTTAAGGATGATTTTTACAAGGAGATTAAGGCGCTCAAAGCCCAGCCTCCGGAGTATTTAAGACCCCTGGCAGATCTCGCGCCCACCTTCTGTACGACGGATAGCGTCAGCGGCTTGCGCTCTTTTATTGAAGATAACGGCGATCTCCCGCCGTCTTTACAGAAGAATCTTAAGATCCACGCGCAGGAAGATGAGCGATGCGTAGGCATTCGCGCCAAGATCAAAACGGCGCGGGCGATCTAATTTAAATATTCCAACAATTTTGTGACTTTGGGGTTGAATCCCCCCCAGAGTCCTTATATAAAAACTTTTCTTCTAACGGAGTGGTAGTTCAGTTGGTTAGAACGCCTGCCTGTCACGCAGGAGGTCGCGGGTTCGAGTCCCGTCCACTCCGCCAATTTTTTAGGTAACAGTGGTTCTACGGTTCTACGGTTCTGGTTCTACGGTTCTACGGTCGAACAATAAGGAATTCTTTTATCTAGAACCGGAGACGTTGTGGATAATCTTTGTGGGTGTGCTGTTTCAAGTGAAGCGACAGTTCAATTGCGATATTCACAGTTTTGTTTTGATGTCGAATCATTACCATTTGCTGATAAGTACGCCGGACCTAAACATTGGTGAGGCTATGAAGTATCTGCACAGAGAGGTTGCTCGGTTGGCGAACAAAAGTTGTGGTCGAATCAATCACTTTTTCGGTGGGCGGTACAAATGGACTGTCGTCAACCACGAGGCCTATTATTGGAACTGCACAAAATATATTTTTAGAAATCCAGTGCGGGCGAAACTGTGTACTGATGTACAAAGTTATACCTATTCCTCTCTCAATCGAGACGCTGAAGAATTTAATTGGGACAATTATGATTTTTTTGCCCTAAAGAAGTCGATCATCGAATATGACCTTGAATGGCTCAATGAAACGTTCAGTAACGAAATAGAAGAAGGAATACGAAAGGGATTAAGGCGCCGAGAATTTCATATTCCTCGCTCTGAAAGAGGGAGTTGGATTGAACCTTGTGACTTAATTTACCGAAAGGGAACTGTTACCTAGTCTCTAATTTACCGAAAGGGAACTGTTACCTAGTCTCAAACTAAAACTTATAATAACAGATAGTGTTGCCGTGGACCCATTTCTCCTCTCCTTTTTGGTGAGGACCCTGATGGGTGATCTTTATGTGAGTCATGTAGGGCTTGAGGGTCAAGTGATCGAGCTCATCACTTCGGATCAACGGTGATTTCAAAGTTGCCATGTCCCGAAGGTCCACGGCTTGGTCGCTCCAAACATCCTTGACGAGGACCTTTTCTATGCCTTCCACTTTGTTTTCTCCCTTGGACAAGAAATCCACAACATGGGTGATTCTGTGCTCATCCGTCGCATAACATCTTATAAATTTGGAAGAGTCTCCGTAAACTGAAGTAAATATTGTGATGAGGAACATTGTCGGGCTCATGGCACCTCCGTAGAGGTTCTTAGCACGTGAGCAGGCTCATTCAATGAGAGATCACCCTATGGCCTAATTTGACGACCCGGCAGATGGAGAGAGTTGTCTTGCAATGTCAAAGTTTGGGGTGGCTGAGTCGTCAAAAAAGTCGGCATTTTCTACAACAGATATTAGTTGTTGATTTGAAAATTTTAATGGTTCCTAGTTTTAAGATTACTTACTTCGGTCGACGGGCGTACTTTTATTTATCTTAACTTAGGAGTGTCTATGAACCATTTATTAAAAGTCTTATTTGTTATGATTCTACATTTCCCTTTATTCGCCTCGGCGACGACAGCGTCGGCGGTTGAAAAAATGGCGGACTTCTTTACACGAATTGATCAAGAGGGTGAACTGGTAGATCAAAATTACTTCATTTCTTTTTCAAGTTTAAGTCCATCTGAGGAAATGCCAGGTAAGGACCAATGTTTTGAGAAAGTGAATTCGTCGGAAGTCGTTGATTTGGTGGAGGCTTATGCCATTAGCGCGATCGAAGTTCTCTATGGAGATACGGAGAAATTTTCCCCCTTTAAAGATGAGCTGACTTTGCGCTTGCAAGAGCTTGGAGATCTCCTTAAGAACAAAGAGATTCAAATGTGCACAGAGACATCTACGCCGAGCTACTCTGACGGCCATACGACCCACGTCGTTAGAATCGATGGGCAATTGAGTTTTATCTTTGAAGAAGGATACCCTGATTAAGCTGAATGTAATTTTGGCAAGTGCGGGAATTAATTCTGCGTATCGAGGGGCAGATCTTTAAAATGACGATCAAGTTAATATTAGTTTCGATGGCTACTTTGTTGAGTAGCTGTGTCTCCGTGCGGCCTACGAGCCACGGTCACACCCCCGAGAAAGTTGTGTCCCGAGGCCTGCCGCCATGCTTGCAAGGGTACACCGAGCAGCAATGCTCTGTCTTTCGCGATACGAATCGAGCGCGTATGGCTCATGGACTTCCACCCCTCCGAGGCTCCGTGAGCTGTAGCTACCTGGCACAGGATCACTCCAAGGACATGGCTCGCGAGCAGAAGTTGTCTCATGACAGCCCCCAGTTTGGAAATTTTGGTCGCAGAGCGAAGGCGTATCAATTACCGGGAACCTGGGGAGCTGAGAATGTGGCGTGGTCATCCGCGGGGAACAGTTACTACAAACAGGTAGTTGCCGGTTGGATGGATTCCCCAGGTCATCGCGCCAATATCTTAAGTCCGAACGCTACGGCGATCGGCATAGGTATCTTTAATGGCTACTTTGCTCAGTGCTTTACTAATGAATAGTTTTATTTGAGGTGGCGATACAGCTCGAGGCCGACCCAGGCGTCGGTGGCGGCGTAGAGCATTTGTTCGTCGGTGAGGAATTGGCGCTCCCAGTTCGTCATCTTTGGACCCTTGTAAAGGGTTGCTCCGAGGACTTCTTCCGTCATTTTTTTTAATCCCAAATGCTTTAGGCCTTTTTGTTTACCAATGCTTTGGATGTCGATAAAACCTTTGGGACTGAAGGGGAAGATTCTTTGCAGTTGTTTGAGATCGTGGGAGATCGCTGCGCCCACTTTAATCACGTTGGGATTCTCAAAGACGTCTCGGAGCGCATCGAATTTTTTTAAATAATGCATGCGAAACAGATAGGCGTCGGTGTCTGTGGCTAATTGTAAGAGAGCGGTTTTAAAATTTTCGCCTTTGCGATAGGCCGGTTTAGTTTCGGTGTCGAAGCCAAAGGCTTCAATCGTTGATAAATTCACGTCGGCCAGCATTTGATCGCTGGCGATGAGGTGAATTTTTCCTTGGAATTTTATAGATTTTTTCGCAGGCGACTCGCTGTCCGTCATTCTTTTAGAAATTCGGAGCGGTGGCTTTCGACTTGGCGATGGACGCGATCTGAGTCGTTTTAATGCGTTTTTCAACAGAGCGAACACCTTTAGTGACCTTCTTGTTAGAGAGCTTTACAAAGTCACGCTCGGACTCTTTTTGCATGCGCTCTTTGTTAATGTAACCGACGAGCTCTTCGCCGTTTTTTAAAACCACGTCGACAAGTGTATCGTAGATCAAAGCTTTCGATTTTGCCATTTGTTACCTCTATACCGCCACCTTGATAGCAAAAAGCGTGACAGTCAACCTGGGATTCCGTTTGTTGATCAACGATTCTGGTGTTACCTTGGCTTTTAATCCACTGACGATCGGAAAATTTATGACCTTATTTGGACTGCTTCTTTATTTCCCGCTTCTCTCGGGAGTTGTAGCTTGTTTGATTGGAATTGGGGCCATCATAAAGCCCGAGTTGATGTCGACAAATTTTGGCATTAAAGCCGTGGGAGCTGCCAAACATTTTGTGGTGGCGACGGGAGTGCGCGATGTTTTTATGGGCTTGACCGTACTGCTCTTATTTTATTTTCAGTCGTGGATGTTTGTGGGCTTGATTCATATTCTGATCGCTCTCGTTGCTCTGTCCGATTTTCTGATCGTCTTTAATTACGGCGAGAGAAAAGCCGCAGTCACGCATATGTTAGGGGCACTGGGGGCCGGTGCTTTTGGCCTGTGGGTGGTCTTCTTTATTGCCTAATATTTAGGCCGCTCGCCCTCTTATTTTTGTTAGAAGTTGGTCAGGATTCACCGGAGAATTGACTTCAATTCCTCCTCCGTTAAAAATTGAGATAAATACAAAGTTGATCGAATCGGTACGATATTGCTTACAAACTTGGGGGGAATGAGTTTGCTGCTAAATATAACCTTACTAAACACGATCTTAGTTTCTGTTTTATTCATCACACCGGCACTGAATGCGGCCTATCCCTTACAACCCGATCCCGAAGTGACGGCGGGTGACATGTGTTCCGAAGAAGATCACGATTTTTATGATTATCGGTATCCCGAAGAGATCGCTTATTGTGCGCGAAAAGTCAGCGCCTCTCAAAAAAGAAGAATTTACGAAGAGTACAATATTCCGGAAAAATGCCGTCATCGATATACGATTGATCATTTTATCCCTCTCGCGCTCGGCGGTAATAATTCCGACGTGAATCTCTGGCCAGAGCATAAATTGGTCAAAGCGTCTCGTCCTAAGCTTGAGATCGAGCTTTATTGGTCTCTTTCTAAAGGCGAAATCTCTCAGAAAAAAGCCGTAAAAATCATCGTGGCTGAAAAAACGAAGTTCAGAGAGCGCTTACAGAGTGCAGGACAGCGCCTGGCTGTCGATTGCGACGCTCCCGCCAAGGAATAAATCGACCTCTCTAAAAAGGTTGTTTCACCCCCGAGAAAGAGGGTAGGTTCTTCGAACGAGGAGAATCTATGAAACTTTTTTTATTACTGTGTGGGGCTGCTTTTATGACGTTCTCATTGGCTCAGGCTCAAAATCCGCAAAGCGCAAATCCCTTACTTGCCGAATGGACCGGAGCCCACGGCGGCGTGCCTCCCTTTGATCAAGTGAAAGTCTCCGACATCAAGCCCGCGGTGATCGCCGCCATGGAAATGTCTCGAAAAGAATATAAAGCGATTGCAGAAAACCCCGCACCACCGACCTTCGACAATACGTTGGCAGAGATGGAACGGGGAGGAAAGGCCTTTCGCAATGTCATGACCATCTACGGTGTTTGGTCCAGTGCGATGAACACTCCGGAGTTTCAAAAAGTCGAGCAAGAGCTCTCACCATTGCTCGCGGCTTTTGGCGATGAAATAGTTCAGAATGAAAAACTTTTTGCGCGCATCAAAGCCATCTCTGATTCTCCAGAGAAAGCGAAATTAACTCCAGAGCAGCAACGTCTGGTGTGGGAGCAGTACAATCAATTCGTACAACGAGGGGCTCTCCTGAATAAAAAGCAAAAAGCCCAAGTGGCAAAAATCAATCAACGGCTGGCCACGCTGGACACTCAGTTTAGCCAAAACGTTCTTGCCGATGAGGAAAAAGAGTCTTTAGTGATTAAAGATAGAAAGGATCTGGAAGGTTTGCCGCAATGGTTGATCGATGCGGCCTCCTCCGAGGCCGATCGTCGCAAGCAAAAAGGTCAATGGGTGATTTCCAATACGCGGTCGAGCATGGAGCCTTTTTTAACTTTTTCGTCCCAACGGGCTCTACGAGAAAAAGCGTTTAAGATTTGGACATCTCGCGGAGAAAATAAAAATAAGTATAACAATAGCAAAGTGATTAGCGAGATCCTGGCTCTGCGTTTAGAACGGTCCAAGCTTTTTGGATATCCCACCTACGCGCACTGGCACTTGGCCGACACCATGGCGAAAGATCCTCAAAAGGCTATGGATCTGATGCTAAAGGTCTGGAAACCGGCCGTCGAAAAAGTAAAACAAGATGTCGTCGAAATGCAGAAGCTCGTCGATGCAGAAAAAGGAAATTTCAAAGTTCAGCCTTGGGATTATCGTTTCTATGCCGAGAAGACTCGTAAGGCGAAGTATGATCTCGATATGGATATTTTAAAGCCTTACCTCCAGTTGGAAAATATTCGTAAAGCCATGTTCTGGTCGGCTGAAAAACTCTACGGTTTAAAATTCGACAAATTAGAAGGTATTCCTGTTTATCACCCGAGCGTCACTGTGTATAAAGTGTCTCGCGACGGGCAAGAGGTGGGTCTATGGTACTTCGATCCCTATGCTCGCCCAGGAAAACGTTCCGGCGCTTGGATGAACGCGTTTCGCGAACAATCGAAGTTAGACAATAAACCCGTCACGACGTTAGTTTCCAACAACTCCAATTTTATCGAAGGGAATCCCGGTGATCCCGTCTTGATATCATGGGATGATGCGACGACCATGTTTCATGAGTTTGGTCATGCGCTTCACGGGTTAAATTCCAACGTGGTGTATCCATCGCTTTCAGGAACAAATACGGCCAGAGACTTTGTCGAATTTCCATCACAGTTCCACGAGCACTATCTGGAAACTCCAGAGGTCTTAAAATTCCTGACCAACAAAGAGGGAAAGCCAATTCCTAAAGACCTTATTGCCAAAATCGAAAAAGCCAAAAATGCCAACGAAGGTTTTCGGAGCGTCGAATTTTTAAGCTCCGCCATCGTGGACATGAAGTTCCACTTGTCGACGGAGAAAAAGATCGATCCCGTGAAGTTTGAAAAGGAAACTCTCAAAGAACTCGGCATGCCGTCAGAAATCGTGATGCGCCATCGAACCCATCACTTTGGTCACATCTTCTCTGGAGAAGGATATGCCGCAGGCTACTATGGTTATCTCTGGGCCGAAGTGCTTAATCAAGATGCCTTTGAAGCTTTCACGCAAGCGGGAAGTCCCTATGATAAGAAGACCGCCAAGAAATTCCGCGAAAAATTATTAGCCGTGGGGAACTCCATTGATCCTGCCGAAGCCTATCGCAATTTTAGAGGACGCGATCCTAAGCCCGACGCCCTTTTAAAATCGCGGGGATTTGCGACGGACGCAGCGGTTGGCCGCACCTCCGGAGCTGGCGCGCACTAAAAAGAAGTGGGACCCGATCATCCGAAGTTACTGGTCAACCCTCCAAAGGCATTTTGCTCCGTCGGGGCAGGAATTCCACTGGAGGTTCTACAGAAGTTAAACAAGTGAGCTCTGAGGGTGGCACCTCATTTGCTCTATCGATCTGCGAAGCTATCGTGAAAGGAGGGGGAAATGAAAAAGGGAAATAAAAAAGCAGATCAGAACAAGCCTAAAGATAAAAAAAATGAAAGTAAGACTAAACCCAGCGCTAAAAAATAATCGGTTCCTAAAAATCTTCGGGATAGTATGAACACTATCCCGAAATTGAGAGACTTCGGCGATCCTCAGCCTCCAAGTGAAACACAAAGGCCCAACAATACAAATCCAACAAAAGCAATTATAAGTCCGAAGTAAAAAGGATGATTCTGCTCCGTCGAACAACCCCAGCCATAGCCGATGGCAAACAGGGCGATTGTCGCAAGAATATTTGAAGTCACGACTGCATTATAGCTCGGATGTATGATGAGAAGGGGGGCGGTCACAGCGATAGCGGCAAAAAGATAAACGGCCATCACTCCCACAAAAGCAAGCAAGTCTTTCGAAGATAAAATGATTTTTTCCGGATCAGCAAGTCTCTCTTTCTTTGTGAAGAGCAGTGCCACCGCATCCTCGCCCCACGTGTGCAAAATGTCTTCGTCGATATTATGTTGAAGATGGCTAATAAATTGATCGAGCTTCATGGAAGCTCGGAGAGATCTCGACAATCTTTTAAATCGGGCACGCCGAACTTCGATTCCGACATATTGAACGACACCATCAATCATGCCCCAGGCGAAATTTGCTCCGAAGACCGAAAAGATCATAACGTTGATGTTGACGATCCCCTCTTTGGATGAGGAGAGATAAATCGAATTGAGGACTGACAGGGCCATAATGACCGCACATATGGCTTCTTCCGCAAATTCCGCAAACTCGTAGTGGGTCCTATGATACATCTGTAAATCATAAGATATTCCTATGGGTGGTCAACAGCTCATCTAATTCTTTGATGGAAAAAAGCGCCGGAATGGCTCCAGGTGTTGAGTAAAAAACTCAAATTTAGGTAAAAAATTTAGTCGCGCTACGGAGACATGCTCTCTCGCGAGGATCTTGTTATATTGGAGGCCTTTGGATTTGAACCCAGTTGTGTAGAAAGAAAACGGTATGAATAAAATTATAGTGTTCTGTATTTTACTCGCATCCCCCCACGCTCTCGCTTCGAGCCAAGTCGTTACGATTCTCGATTGCGGGAAAGACAATCCATCGATCAAAAGTTGGGGAGGAAAACTCTACGTTGCGGATCGTGGAAACTTAGAGCCTCTCGTTGAGACCGAAAAAGTGAACGTTTTAAAAAGTCCCCATTTTTCTTTGACATTACAGACCAGCCGCGGCGGCACTCTTGCTCTAAAGACCGACGGACAAAGTTTTAGTTGCTCCACTCCATCGGTCAAGTGAGTTCTATTTTTCGATCATCGCGGTGAGGACCTGAGGGCCCTTTGCGGTGATGAGGACATTGTCCTCGAGGCGAATTCCGCCAAAGTCTTTCCACTTTTCGAGCTCATCCCAATTTATAAAATCTTTGTACTGAGCGCGAAGTTCGGGATCGTTGATCAATGAAGAGTGAAAGTAACACCCGGGCTCTACGGTGATCAAAGTGTTTTCCTGCAGTTGAAGATCGACGCGAAGTCGAACCCCGCAATATTTTTTGGGGTTCACGTTTTCTTCCTGTCCTGTGTCTCGGACTCGAAGACCCACCAAATGGCCTATCCCATGAGGAAAGAATATGGAGATCGCGCCGCTCTCTAAAACGGTCGTCACATCGCTCTTAAAAATCTTTAATGCGTGTAAGCCTTCGGCAATCACTCGAGCCGCGGTCAAATGGACGTCATGCCACTCGCGGCCGATCGTACAGCTCTGAATCGCTTGAGCCTGTGCTTTAGCGACAAGGCTCACCATATCTTTTTGTCGGGGAGTGAATTGGCCCGAGGTGGAGAATTGGCGGGTGACATCGACGCAGTAATCAAAGACTTCCGCCCCGCCATCAACGAGGAGCATTTCGTTTTCGCCGAGCACGCGGTGGCTGGGCACCGCATGGAGGATGGCGGAGTTAGGGCCGCTGCCCATCAGCGTCCCGTAGGGCATTCCGTGAGCGCCAGCGCGAAAGACTTCGGCTTCGTACTCGATTTGCAATTGTCTTTCGGTGAGACCTGGTCGAATCAACTGGCGCAAAACTTTGTAGCCGGCATTGGCCATGTGGCCCACTTTCTGGATGAGCGCCACTTCTTCAGAATCTTTAGCCCGACGAATGGTGTTCATCGTTTGCAGAAGTTGCAGATCGAGATCGTGTTGGAAGGGGAGACCAAGAGTGTCGAGAAAGGGAAGTGGACCTCCGACCAAAAAGACGCGATGAAAGGAGTTCTTTTTGAAAAACGTCGCGAGATCTTTGAGCGTGGGTAAGTTTTCACCAGTGTCACTGAGACCCTCCCAAAGCTTCTCATCTCTCGAGACGGGCGGCTCGTAAACTGTCCAACCTGAATCTAACGAAAAGACGGCGACGCCCTCAGCGCGACGCCGGCCCGTGAGCCAGTAGTAAGAGGGGTGAGGTAAAAAATCGTAATTTTGGTCGAGACCACCCGGTTTTTGCGTGGGAACACCGCAGGAAACAATCACGGCGTCGGACGGAGATAAAAGAGGACTCCAGGCTTTCTGTAATTGGGTTTGCCGGTTATTGATGGCTTGTTTGGAAAAAATCATGGCTCCACCTCTCGTCAGGTTTCCGCAATATTGCATAAAAAATAATTAATGTCGTTTGAAAAACTAGGAGCGGCTTACTGCTACGAACGTGTTACGACGCGATTCACTAGGAGTAATACTAAAGATCCTGCGACGGCGGCGGCAAATCCGTAGACGTTCCAGCCGACGCGGACATTCAAGCCCACTTGAGCGGCGAGCACGCCGCCTAAAAAGGCGCCCAAGATTCCCAAAAGAATGGTACGAATCCATCCTAACTTTTCGTCGCCGGGAAGAAGAACTTTGGCCACCACTCCTGATGCTAAGCCTAAACCGACCCAGTTCACCGCGAGGGGAACGTAAGGGATCGCCAAAAACTTTTGAACCATAAAATTAATGTCCATCCCCTAATTTTGCTCGCAAATTCATCACAGAGCAAGATCGAGTCTAGGCGGTTGCATTTACGAAATAAGACCTCTAACTTTAATCTCATGGCCTATAAAGCGCTGATCATTTTGATTGAACCCCCTTTGCCTTTTGGCAATGCGGCCAGCCGCTGGTTCCATGTATTGGTCCAGGGATTTAAAGCCCGGGGCTATGACTTTGATGTCCTCGTCACCAGTGGAAACGATAAGGATCTCGACAAAGCGCGAGTCGTTTTTAAAGACTGGCGCAATATGCATTTCTTCGCGTTTGATAAGCCCAAAGGATTTTTATCAAAAATCAAAACCATACTGTATCCGCAAAAGTTTTCGTTGAGTGCCGAGTTTCTAAAAAAACTGGAGAGTTTAAATCCCGACTCCTACGATATCATTCACGTGGAGCAGACTTGGGCGGGCTGGGGCACATGGGCTTGGCCTCACAAAACGCTGATCAATGTTCATTTCCTTTTAGCCATTGATTTAGAGTTAGAAAAACCGAAAGGACTTAAATATCGATTTATGTTCCAAAGGTGGTTTGCGGCGGAGAAAAAAATTTTAAATCATTATCCGCACATTCGGACCTGTTCGCCGCGGCTCAAGGAACACATTCACAGCTGGGGTGTTCCTAAAAAACACTTAGAGTCGATTCCTTTTGGAATTGATTTGTCTCTCTATCCTTTTATTTCCACCTCGCAAAGGCAAACTCAAGAGCCCATCATTACGGTTATAGGAAATATGCAGTGGTCGCCTTCGCTTTCGGCCGCAAAGAGATTGGCCGGAGAACTGTGGCCCGAGATTCTCCGACAAATTCCAAACGCTAAACTGAGAATTGTGGGTTGGGCCGCGCGAGAGCATCTCAAAGATTTTCTCGATCAACCTCAAATCGAAATTTTAGAAAACGTGCCCGAAATACAACCCTACTTTGAACAGGCTTCGGTGCTCGTTTATGCTCCCGGTCGCGGAAGTGGGATGAAGATCAAAATTCAAGAGGCTTTAGCCTTTGGTGTGCCCGTCGTTACAAACTCAGAAGGGATCGAAGGTCTTAATGTGAAAGATATGGTTCACGTCGCTCTTGGAGAAACCAATGAGGAGTTGATTGCGAAGACGGTTCAAATTCTTAAAGATCCGTCGCTCCAAGAATCTCTAAGAGTCAACGGCCGTAAGATGTTAGAAAAGCAGTGCGGGCCCGAAGCGACGCTTTCGCAGATCGAAAAACTTCACCGCCGTATCATCGCGTCCCATCGACCTATTTAAGATCTTTCGAAGAGTAGCCCCATTCGGCGAGAATCACTTCTTCGTCCGCCGGGGATAGTGCTTTTTTAAATTTAGCACCGGAGCGGCCTTTCACTCGGCGTTCGCAATCGGACCACGTTTGATGGCGCTCCACTGTGCCATTCACTGCGCTTAAGTAAGAGTAAGCTTTGGCTTTAGGGGTGGCCTCGCGCATGGGCGGCAGAGAAGTGTCTTCGGGTAGATCGTAAGGATTGTGTTCGTACTGGAGGAGAGGTCCGTCGTACAATTCGCAGTACTGTCTCTTCGAAAAGCAAACTGCAATTTCGTCACAGCGTTCGTTGCCGGGATTGCCTTGATGTCCCCGCACATAGTGCCAAGTGACATTGTTTTTTCCTCGTCGGGAATGAAGCGCATGCAGCTCTTGCCACTGTTGCTTGTTAGCGACGGGTTCGCCTTGGGCGTTGACCCAACCTTTGCGCATCCAGCCCCAGATCCACTGAGTGATGCCGCGAATGACATAGGTGGAATCGGTGCAGACCATCACATCTTCAGCACGGTCATGAATCGACTCGAAGGCGCTGATGACGGCTTGAAGTTCCATTTGATTGTTGGTTGTGGCCGGTTGGCCGCCGCCGAACTCGCGCACTTGCCCCTCGGGGAGAGTCACGATGCAGCCCCAGCCGCCAGGGCCGGGATTCCCCGAACACGCTCCATCCGTATGAATAACAATTTTGTCTTTAAACGAAGTCACGAAGGGATGTTAGTCAACGCTCTTGAATTTGTCCACGGAACTTTGGAGCTTATCTCCCCAGTTCTTCCTAAATTGCCCCGATTGTAAGCTGAAAACAGCCACTTCGTAGGCAGGAGGCTTGACGGTCTGTGGGCTTATTGTGGGCTCGGCGTTTGCAAAGATGGAAAGCATGTTTGAACACATTTTTGAAAGCATCGTCGTCAGAAAAGGTCAGCCAGAAACTCAACTGAGTGAACAGCGTTTTAAAGAACAGTACCGTAGGAATTTTTTTGATCCTCATTTTAAGGATGTGTCCGTGGAAGTGGAACGCATCGTGGAGAGGGCGTGGGAAAACTACAACGCCCATCGAAAAGCTCCCATCACGGTGAAGGCGGGTCCCGCGTTTAAGGATCCCGAATATAAACTTTCGGCCGAGTGGCTTTCCGCTCACCAAAAAATTCAAAAGGCGCAGGCCGCATGGACCACATCAAAGAACCGAGTGCTTGTGATCAATGGTTCGCCACGCAATGAGCACACCTGTCCCGGAGAAATTCCCAAAAGCTATCGTATGGTGGAGGCCGCCAAAGAGATTTTTATGGAGAAAGGGGTTGAGATCGACTTTTTAGATTTAAGTCGCGTGACCTCTGAGTACGGGAAAACGATTCATCCCTGTAAGGGATGTGTTTCGACGTCCATGGCTCTTTGTCACTGGCCCTGCTCGTGTTATCCCAACCACTCGCTCGGTCATCATCATGACTGGATGAACGAGATCTACGAAAAATGGGTGAGTGCTCATGGGATCATGATTATCACTCCGGTGCATTGGTACCAAACTCCGAGTGTTTTAAAACTGATGATCGATCGATTGGTCTGCGCCGATGGTGGAAACGCAGATCCAACGAGCACTTCTGGAAAAAATGTCATCCAAGCGAAAAAAATGGAGCTGGCCGGTTGGCCCTATCCAAAACATCTTGCCGGGCGAGCTTTTTCCGTCGTTGTTCATGGAGATGCCACAGGTGTGAATAATGTTCGTCATCATCTTGTGGATTGGCTTAGGGACATGGAACTTATTCCCGCCGGCCGTAGCGGAATGCTCGAAGGTTACATCGGCTACAACCAACCTTATGCGAGCAGCCACCACGATCTTGATGCCGACAAAAATTTTATGACGGAAGTTAAAAACGGGGCGCTAAGCCTGGTCGAAAAAATCAATAGCATTCGCGCGGGAGTCGTTGAGCCAGATCATGGCTTATCTCACGCGATCAAAAAATAGGAGACATTATGAGCACTGAATTAACCATGTTAGGATACACTATAGTTTTAGGAATCGTGCAGTTGTTGATGGCCGCCCAGGCTTCAACATCCGAGTATGGTTTGGCCTGGAACTTGAGTCCCCGAGACGAAAAGAAGCCCGAGTTAAGAGGTGTTAAGGGGCGCATTGAGCGATCGTTTAAAAATTTTCAAGAGACATTTCCCTTTTTTGTGGCGGCAGTCGTGTTGGTGACGGTATCGAATCAGAGCAGTCCCATCACCTCTTTAGGTGCGCAGATTTATTTTGCAGCACGCATCGTGTATATTCCTCTTTATATTGCCGGAATTCCAGTGGTGCGCTCTTTAGTGTGGCTGGGCTCGTTGATTGGCATTGGAATGATGTTGATCGCACTCTTCTAAGCGACCAGAGGAGGGTTCAGCTCTCCTAATGCGGTGACTCGTCTAAAAATCTTACATGAAACCGAGTTAAAGTTGTCAAAGACGTCAGCGCTCATCATATTGCATTTTCGTTAAAACCACCGAGGGGTTCGGTGGGAATTGCAAGGGGTTGCTGTGCGGGGTTTTGGGATCTTCTTATTTTTATATTTAGTTTTACCACAAAGTGGTTGGGCGGCTCCCGCGTGCACCGAAATTTTTTTTAAATCATCCGACTACTTACTTCCGCTGCGTCCGGCGCAGGAAACGCCGATCTCGATGCAAGGCAAAGCGATAGGAGTTATCGAGAGCATGAATCTGTGGATTCAGGTGCTCGACGGCCACTTACCCGTCGGTCGGTTTGAACTGCAAACTTTGGATAGATCTTACCGAACTTCCGCATTTTTAGTGAGCGGAAAGGGCCCGATTCTCGTCATTGGGCTCAACTCCGAAGGTCGATCGGAGAGGGCTCATAAAATCGTTGTCTCCCATGAATTTGGTCATTTGGTGTTTTTCGAAAATGTCGTCTTTGAGTTTCGCGGAAAAAAATGGACGCTGGCAGAAGCTTTCTCGGAAGCGGCCCGGTCCCAGGAGCGCCTGAGGTTCAATCTCGAATATCAAAGACTCGTTTCCGAAATCAGAGAGCTGGACGAAGTTCTTAAGCTTGCGAAGATGGCTGGTAAAACGGATCAAATCCGCGACCTCTCCGAAGCGATGGCGCGCCGACAGGAAAAAGCCATGGAAATTGATGATCGGCATGCCTTTGCCGATTACGCCAACGATGTGCTTTTAGTTTATAACGAACTCTTTGCCGATGCTTTCGCGCTTCTGATGAATAGTAAGAATCCAAGGGCCATCACCGAGTCCATCGACATCGAACACGATAGTCATTTGAATTTTTTGAGTCAGCAACTAATGAACCGCGCGAACAACGACGGTAAAAATGTTCCGGCTCCAAGGGAGTTCGCCGTCACTGGTTTTAAAAACTGGAAACACGAATTAGGTGATGCGTATACGTTGCTCGATCCCGCGCGGGGAGTACTGTGGGAACTTTACATGAAGAATATAAAGCCCGAGCACATCCCGTTATTCCTTAAAACGTTTATCGATGCTACAGGTCGCCATGTGAGCGATCGGATGGCCACATCTTCGGTGAATCCTCGCGTTTCGGCTCGCGAAGCTGATCCCATGGAGTTGAATCAGTCTTTCCTGAGATACTTCAGAGCCGCTGCGAACAGAAATGGTTTGCCGATCTCGAAATAATTATTCCAGGCTATATTTGATCCGTAAGCGCTGCAAATTCTCTCGATGGGCGCGCACCGTAAGGGTGACGCCACCTTCGGTGTAGACCTCATTGAGCACACGCATTTGGGCGCGAATTTCGCCGATGACCCCCTGGACGTTGTAAGGGATAAATACGTCCTCATCCACCATGGGGCTCTCAAAATGTCGGACCAGGGTTTGATGAAGGGCCATCACATCTTCCGGATTCTTTGCCGAAAGAAAAATGGCTTCGGGAAATTCGACTTTCAATTGTATCAATTCCTCTGGGGACAATCGGTCGATCTTGTTTAAAACTAAACGACTCGGGACTTCGCCCGCTCCCACTTCCGCCAATACCGCTTTTGTCACTTCCAGTTGGGAACGAAATGTGGGATCCGACGAATCTACAACGAATAACAGCAGGGAGGCGTGAAGGGCCTCGTCCAATGTGGATTTAAAAGAAGCGACGAGATCGTGCGGGAGTTTTTTAATAAAGCCCACCGTGTCCGAAATCAAAATTTTGGGCTGAGTTTCGGGATAGATCCCACGAATAGTGGTATCTAGGGTGGCAAATAATTTGTCGGCGACAAGAACTTCGCTGCCGGTGAGAGCACGCATCAGCGACGACTTCCCCGCATTCGTATAACCCACAAGGGCCACGGTGATCTCTTCGCGACGGGATCGACGGGAGTCTTGCTCGTCGGCGATTTCTGCTAGTTCTTCTTTAAGCTCTTTAATGCGATCGCGAATCTTACGACGATCCAGCTCAATACTTGTTTCGCCGGAGCCCTTACCGCCACCACCTTGTTGCCGATCGTGCTTCCCCGTTTCTCGGATGCGAGGAGCGAGGTAAGCGAGACGTGCGATTTCCACTTGCAGTTTTGCGGCGCGAGTTTTGGCGTGGCGGCTAAAGATTTCAATAATGACTCCGGTACGATCCAAGGCCGGAACACCGGTGGCGCTTTCTAGATTTCTCAATTGGGACGGAGAAAGTTCAGTGTCGACGATGACTAAATTGGCCTTTGCACGATTTCCATCTTCAGATGCGGCCTCCTCTTCGTCAGTGTCTTCATCGTCCGCATTATCTTGAGGGTCGTCGTCGGAGGTTCGTTCAAAGCGCAAAGCCGCTTTATGTTTTTTCCGAACAAATGTCGGTCCCACGACTCCAGGGCCACCGGTCCACTTTGCCAGTTCTTGCAATTTCCCGTCGCCGAGAACGTTGGCGCTGCGATCGGAGTCTTTTTTTTGCGTGATCTGATGGACCACCTTACAACCCATCGTTGTCACTAAACGGGCGAGTTCCGCCAGCGAAGCTTGATTTTCGGTGTCCGAAACCGTGGGAAGTTGAATGCTCACTAATACGGCGTTTAATGGTTTAGCTTGAGTCGATGTTGTCATGGTCATGTTTTTATAACAGAAGGCCGCCAACGTCCTGTGATTTCTTTTAGATTGCATCGCTTCTTTAAGCGTATATATTTTGAAGGAATGAGAATCTTCTGCCTAAGCCTCATTGTCGCCTGTATTGGCTGCCAGTCCCTCAAGGAGCCCTATTCCGTGCGAGAGTCCTGCGTGATTAAGGATTATAAGTTTACCGATAAAGCTCAACCCGACGAGTTCGTCGTCCATGTTTCCTTATATGCCGGTGAGTCACCGTCCGATCGATCGATTCTGCTGATGCCACCGACGGGAGGTACGAACATGATCGATCGCAGCTTTGCGAGAACTTTCTGTAAAGCTGGTTTTGACGTTTATATTCTCAATAGCTGGACAGGGGACGACGAGGCCAACATCGATTATGGGATTCACCAGAGACTGTACACGCGCATGCTCAAGGCGGTGGATTACACGCTGACCCATATTCATAGCCCCTTTGTGGGAATGTTTGGAACAAGTTTAGGCGGCATCTTTACGGCGGTGGCCATCAATCATTTTGATCGAATCGACGCGGCCTTTTCCGTGGTGGGTGGAGCGCCGATTCCGGAGCTGATCGTGACCTCCGATCAGATCGCAATGGTAAATCTAAAAAAGCGACGCCAAGAAAAGTTTAGACCACAAACCGAAGCGGAGATGATCGCAGAGATTTACCAAAACTTTAATTTAGATCCGTTTAAGACCGAGCCCAAATTTAGAAACAAAATCACCGGCGTGTTTGTTTCTACCGGAGATCAAACCGTGCCCTCTCAATATCAGATGGCTCTAAAGGAGTTATGGCAACCGAAGACGGTGTACACCGTCTCCAACGGGCATTTTCTTTCGATTCTGCGTTCGTGGCTCTACGACGAGGAGTTCACGCAATTTTTCGTAGAAAGCTATCAGCAGAAAAAATCCTTGAAGTCTCCGCCATAATCGGCAGAGAACATAGAGGTTAAGCGAGCTTGTTCGTTTTGGCGGAGCTTGTGCCGAAGGCTTCGGAAACCGCGGAGAGAAGATCCTTGCGGCTAAAAGGTTTAATAATAAAATTATCGATTTCCATTTCAAAAACAGCACGAGCCTCTAAGTTTTCAGGAACGCCGGTCATGAGTATAAATGGAATATATTTTCCTGAGCGAACCCACTTCAAGAGTTCAAAGCCGTTCATCTGTGGCATCTTCATGTCACAAACAATCAGATCCACCGTCGATGCGCTAAGAACTGTTTTGGCCTGGGCCCCATTTGCGGCCTCAAGGATAGTGTAATTGTTGGATCTCAGAATATCACACACCGCTTCGCGAAGGTGCGTTTCATCTTCGACCACCAGTATGGTCTTCATGGTTTTCTCCTCGTCGAGTACCTCCATTATAACGGTAGGTCGGGAGTGAATCGTGAATTTATTAATGTCGGATTAAGAATATGGTTATTGGTCTTAAATCATTGGCGGGCAAAAGGTCCAAAATCTTAAGACATCTTAAGTTAAATTGCAGAATCCTAGACGTAGGATGACGGTGTCTACAAGTTTAACAGTGACCGAGTTTATAGCGACGAATAGGTCTAATAAAATCGATCCCGAGCGACACTTTGCGCGCGTCAGGCGCCAAAAAAGAAGACAACTGTCGACATGAGACGCAGTTTAGACAGATCCAGACTCATTTTAAGACACTCTGCCACGGCACGCCCATTGCTCTTATGACAATAAAGGACCTGGAGGTCAAAATGAAGTTACAGACATTGAAGAAGGCTATGGCCTTGGCTCTGTGCCTAGCGCTTGTCTCGAACGAGGCCTTCGCGCGCCACAATCGACGCACTCGTCGCGCCCCTGTAAGAACCGCTCAGGAGACCCGCGCTCTCAATTGCCTTGCGGCCGTTGCTGCCGGAGAAGCCGGTGGTCATGGTGAGCGGGCGCAGATCAATACAATGAAGACGGTTCTCAATCGTTATCGACTAGGTTATGGTTCCAGCATCTGCGGGATTGTTTACGCACGCTCGCAATTTGCGCCACGTCCTGGGCGTGTTACTCCTCGCATTCGTCAACTGGCCGCGATGATGCTCAGTAAAAGCGCGGATCAAATTGCTACCGCGGCCACTCACTTTCACTCCTATAGAGGCGCCTACGATCGACGCGCACCTTGGGCTCGCAGAATGGCTTACTTAGGTTTTGACGGAGCTCATCACTTGTTTCGCTTATCTGGGACACCCAATGCTCGTCTCGCGGCTGTGAATCAGCAGCGATTGAATCAGGGCATCTCCGATGGAACTTCTCCGACAATTATGGCCAGTGCGCAGGACATTACGGATGAGGGGCTCTTTACCCTCACCTCCATTTAGAATTTAAATTTCCCAAGCCTCAGTGATCTACTGAGGCTTTCCGACAAGATCCAAAAGATTTGCACTCATATCATCAATTCGAACAAATTTCTTAATTTCTTCTTGAACTGTGACATTGATTTTATCTTTAAATTCCGTGTTGACGCGACCGATGGGTAAGCACGTTAAACCCAAGGTGCTGACGCGAATATCAATTCCTCCTTCGGGAACTGAAGGTTGACCTTTTTCATCAAATACAAAATCCAAATGATAAAAGTGAAAGCCAATTTGACGATTTTTAATCACCGATTTGAGACCGGGGATGTCGAGAGCTTTCTCTTGCAGGAGCCCATCGAAATAAATGGTGCTTTTGGCGCGATTTTCACACTGGGTGAGCCAATCCTTTCCATCACGGGCATTATCGCCTAGATCTGCGATAGTTAGACTGTCTTGAAAGTTGTTCACATCAGACACGCCACCAAAAGCTCCAAAGGTTAATCCCATTCGGATTTCTTCTTTTTGATTTTGATGAACATTGACGTTCACTAGCGCTACGGGCGCCGTCGACTGGTAGCTCGGAGTTTCGGCATTGGACAAAGAGTCGTTGTTGTCGATCATACGATGACCGTCGACGACAAGGTGAGAGATCTGAACTTCCGGAGCGGCCTCTTTAAATTCCATTTTGCCTTTGGGAAAGCCAATCAATCCTTGAATTTGGAAACCTGATTGGTTTTTCTGAAGCCGTGTTTCGATGGCGACCGTCGAAAAGTAAAAAGGTTTTTGATCTTTCGCAAACCCTTTTTCGTGCCAGTACTGGTTGTGGCTAACAATTGAATTCGAAAGATCGGTGTAGAGTTCGAATTCGGAGTCGGTCATGTTGGTTCCAGCCGAGAGGTGAACGAGTTTGGCACTGATGACTCCGGCCGGTGTCTCGAGAGGGACGCTACGAATCGTTTTGGATTTATTGATAAGCCCATTTTTAAGGAGCGGGAGGTAGTAAAGATTAAAATAGGCCTCTTTGTTCTCGGGAAGGCGAGAGTTGATCTGCCCCAGAGTCGACAGCATGCCGTCGCTTAATCCTTTAAAAGAGATCTGTAGGTCCTTCATGTCTGTAGCGACAATTGCCTGAGTCCCGATCTTTGTGACGCCTTCGACAAACGTATTCACGATCAGTTGCTGAAGTTCTTTATCATCGACCCCATAGGTAGATATAACAAGAGTGTACTGATGGTCCGGAGAGGTAGGTAAGCTCGGAAGCCCATTGGCCTTCGCCGCTAGGGTCGAAAATAAAACTGTGATTCCCAAAAACAAACGCATTACCATAATTGTCTCCAATCAAAAGCTTCCATCGAGCAAGCCGTTTTTTGCGGGGCAAAGAAGAGGAAGAATCGATCTTTTCCTTCTTTGAACTCTTTGCAGGTGAGAATCCGGAGATTCTCCACCGTTCGATCTAAATCATAATCCGTCGGTGGATGATTGAACTTCTCGTGAAAGCGCTCCGCAAACCAAGTCATTTGTTTCACCATTCCGACATAACTTAAAATGTTTCCGAGTTTCTGATTGTTTAAAAGCGCAACCACCGCTCTTTGCAATTGTTCATTGGCAATCAGTTCTTCCGTGCGTGCGTCGACTGGAATATTCATTTTTAATAAAAGGCTTTTTATTTTTTCGCCGATCTCTTTAGCTTTCTTTGCATCAATTTCGGTCTTACCGACGTAATCGCCAAGATAGGATTTGAGCAAGGCCTGAGCCTCGTCGGCGCGAACTCCTGGGGCTTCGAGAAGATATCCTAAAAGAATCGTGCCGCGAATATATCCGGGAGGAGTCTCCGGCGGCATTTTCCCAAGAGATTTCACTAAAACCTCGGCGACAATACTAATTTGATCGATGAGTTCCGAGGATTTAAAATCATATCCGCCCACTTCCATCCACTGAAACACTTTAGTGATCACCATGTCATGGATTCGACGACCCTCGATCACGCCATAGTCTCTCCATTCCGCAATGAGCTCCAGCTGCGGATCAATCTCTACATCAGCCGGAGCAAAGACATCTCCGCCTTTGATGCCCAACATGCGGATAATTGGATTGCTGGTGCTATCCAATTGTGAGTAAACTAGGGGAAAAGGGTAAGTACGATCGCTGGGTTGATACTTCGGAACAACACAGTTTCCAAGGGATTTGCAGCTGAGTCCATAAGCATAAGAAACCACTTGTGAGCAAAACAAAGTGTTTTCGTTCTTCATGTCCATGGCAAAGTTGTAACCAATGCCACTGGCGAACCGATCACTATAGATCTTTTGAAGTGTCTCTTTATCGGTGGGATACTTTCCTTTAAAAAATTGATCGAGCATAAGCTCTGCAGCTTGCGCCCGAATTTTTCTTAAGGTGGCATCATCTTGTTTTCCATCACCGATATAGCGATAGTGTCCGATTCGGGCTTTAGCATCTTTGAGATAATAATCAAGAGCGGTGATCTGCACCCCGTTGTCCAGTTCCGCTTCGATAATATAAATTTTATTGGCGATGCCGAGCTTTGCTTTTTCGTCGATGTAAACGAGAGCCAAGTGGCTAAACTGGTTATCGATGTTTCCGATGCGACTGATCGCCGCGCTACTAAACGCCTGACCACGACTGAGCAACATGTCTCCCGTTTGCAAAGAGTTGGGAGTTTTGGGTTCCGACGTCAGCGGGAATGTGTATTTCTCGTTATGGAATGAGGTGTTCACCATGGTGTAAGGCCACACCCCCTCCATCCGTCGCACGACAGGGAGGGTTTGTGTGGATTTCTGCAGACGATAAAGCCCCCAATAGTCCTCGAAGGTGCGAAGTGTGCGAGAGGCGACCTTGAGATAGCGAGCGCATTCGTAAAGTTCATCGTAGTTCTTAAATTTGTTTCCCCACACCCAGTCTCTAAATTTTTTACGAATCGCCACTCGGGAGTCAAAAAATGTGTTCACTGGATTTTCGGAGAGCTGGCTTGAGAGGAGGGCCTGATTATTTTTTTCGCCTTCGGGAGCCCCTAAATAGTATTTAGGATCGAGAGCATACATCGACTCATAAATTTGTTTGAGTTTGGCGGAACAAGTTTGAGCATTAAACACCTGCTCATTTTCGATCAAGCGGCGAAACTGTTGCGCCGACTCCTGAAAGTTGGGACTCAAAGGGATTTGTGGTTTTTGATATTCATAAGCTTGGACTGATGTCGCAATCAGAGAGGCAGAGACAAGTAAACCTCGCAGTAAAAACGGCATTCGATCTCCTTTATTTTCGCAATGAAAAGAGCAGGAGTACCGTCTTATTTTACGGTGCGAAAGAGGGAGTCTATCCCTTGGAAATCTTTACAGGTTTTCCCAGGTGACCACGGTCTCAAGATCGCTGTCGATGAGTTGATCTTTGGGTGTCACAGTGAGTCTTTCCCAGGGGACGGACCCCAAGAACCACCACTTCCAAAAACTCGTATCGCCTTGGGGGTTTTCATCGAGAAGTTTTTGAAACGCTTTGATGCTTCCGATTTCTTTATTCAGCACAAAATAAAAAGATTGATAGACGAGTTTGGAGCAATAAAGGCGGGTGGAATTATAATCGAAGCCAGTGTCGTAAAGAATTCCCATTTGAGTATCAAGGTAGGACTTTAGGCGCGATAAGTCTGCCGGGGACATTCCGCCTTTGAGGCGACGAACTGCAAAGTGATCGTTTTGCGTTTTGTCCAAATAGTCGCAGAGTGGAGTCTTACGGGATGTAGGGAGGGTGCTCTCCACCATGACCCATTGATTGTTCACCAGTGTAGCGATCCCGACGTGCGACGTCCAAGTTTGAGTGGCGGCGGCCACGGCTTCGAAAACAAAACTATCAATATCAAGAAAAACAATGTCGCCCTCCTTGAGATAAGACGCCACCTTGTTGCAAAGTTCTGGGCTGTTATTGCTCGCATGGAGATTTATAGAAATGAGAAATGTGAAAGTGATCAAGAAGTGTTTCATACCGACGAAGCTAATAGGCCTCGTCGGGAGTTTCAAATAAATTTAGTTGCAAATGGCACGGAGGCTGATGCGGCGAGTAGCGCGCGATCCGCAGGCGCCCTGGCTGGCGTCGTGCTGGCTTAACTGAAGCGTGATTCGATCCTGATTGCGATACTCCGTGTGGGAGACTTCATAACCTAAAAGAGTGCACACTTGGAATGCAGGTGATGGAGCCGTGCCGCTCCCCGTAGACGTGGGAGCCGGACTGCTCGCGCCACCCTCTTTGCGCTTACAGCGAATTTGACCGACCTTTAAATCATTCGGTTTGGACATGCGTTCGCCTTCGGTGCTCACATAATTTAATGTGACATCCATTTCCCAAGTGAACTCGGCCATCTCGCCAGAGAGTGTAATCAAACGGTTTTGGTAATTGTCCGCTCCGACACGAGTGTTGGTGGCTGGAGGAGACAGCGTTTCTTTCTTGTATGGCGCCTGTGGGGCGGCCGGAGCCGTCGATGGGGTTGCTATTTCCGGGCTCGGTTGAGCTGTCGCTCCACCGCCAACGACTTCATTCGTCTGAGCGGAAGCGATCGATCCAGCGAAGGCACAAAATGTAATGAGTAGGATCTTATACATAGGTGACTCCTTAGTCAGAAATAATGCCAGGCTTACGTGGGCAAAACGGTAAAGAGATATGAACGTGATCGTGGTGAAGTCTTTGGCGGCAATCAATGGCACCGGCCACTCGGCTATTGCGGCATCCCGGTTGTGTTCCGCGAATCGTGGTTCTCCAACATTGCACAAAGGCATTATAAAAGCGACGGTTTCCAGAGGCGATAGTCATAGGAACATTTACTCTCTGACCATTAGAAAGAGTCAAATTAAAAGCGCTGATATCTAGCGAACGACCAGTGGCATGCATACTGAGCTGGCTTGAGCCTCGAGCCGCGCGATAAGAGTAACTCCCCATATTTTGAACATGAATATGGCTGGCCGCAGGAAGACCCTCGGACCGCAGAGCTTCGTTTACACATCGGGGCATGTTTTCCATAAGAAAGGAATTGAAGCGCGAGGAAAAGATGAGAGGACCGCAGCGACTGCTCGAAGCTCCAAAAGTCACGTTACCGCCACAGCCACTCACTTGGACGGCGCTGTCTCCACCGGCTAATCGGCGATAAACGCTGACCGCTTGTTGGCCCACATAGCGGCCTGGAGATTGACGAACAGAAGGGCGCGGCGTCGGAGTCGGCACTGTGCTGGGATTCGGGCGCCGAGAAGGGGCTGGTGTATATTGCGGTGCTACCGATGGGGCTGCCGAAACAGCTTCGGTCGAAAATTTCACTTCTTGGGAGTCATCTTCAACAACATCGGATGTATCTCCATCAAAAATCCAACCGGTTCCGCCCACTTGAGAATTTTGGGGAATATACATTGATCCACCAGAAGAGCTCTGGGCATGAGCCGGAAATACCGTCATCAAGCTCACAAAAGCATAAATCAAATATCTCAGAGGATATGCAATGCATAGGGCTTGCTTCAAACTTTGTAACTTAAATGTGAGAGCCGCATTCAATCTAGGCATAAGTCCCCCAATTCTCAGAGCTGCAATTGACGCGCCTACCGAAATCGATTTTAAGTGGACTTATCTGTATTCAAATTGAAACAGTGTCAAAAGAGTCGACAGAATTGGAGGGAGGCCCCTGTGAATATCCGTTCTCAAAAACAATATGAAGAAGCCTATTCTTTAAGTTTATCCGATCCCGACACGTATTGGTCGCAAGTGGCCAAAGAATTTACGTGGGTCAAACCTCACCAGAAAGTTCTGACCGGGCAGTTTGGCGATCGGGTGGAATGGTTTTCGGGCGGAGAACTCAATATTACAGTGAATGCTCTCGATCGCCACGTCCAAACCCATCCGGAGAAAATCGCCATTTACTTTGAGCCCAACCAAGAGAGTGGTGAGAAAACTCAATACAGTTATTCCCAGCTCCTTGAGAAGGTGTGTCAGTTCGCCAATGTTCTTAAAGCTCAAGGAATCAAAAAAGGTGACGTCGTTGTCTTTTATATGTCGATGGTGCCGGAGCTTCTTATCGGAACTTTGGCGTGCGCGCGAATTGGCGCCATTCACAGTATTGTGTTTGGAGGTTTTTCGTCGCAGTCCTTAGCGAATCGAATTCAAGACAGTCAGGCGAAACTTTTAGTGACCAATAACGAAGCGGTTCGCGGTGACAAAGTGATTGGTCTCAAGACCATCGCGGATGAAGCTCTTGATAGCGCCCCCTCTGTGAAATCGGTTTTAGTTTTAAAGCGAACCGGAGGAAAAATAAATTGGAGAGAAGGCCGCGACCACTGGTTGGAGCCTTTGATGGAAAAAGCAGAAAAAATCTGTGCGCCAGAAACGATGGCTTCTGAGGATCCTTTGTTCATTCTCTACACTTCAGGTTCCACCGGAAAACCGAAAGGTCTTCTCCACACCACAGCGGGATATATGGTGTGGGCCGCAGAGACGTTTAAACATGTTTTTCAAATGCAAAAGCCCGAGGATATTTTTTGGTGCACAGCAGATCTTGGTTGGATCACGGGCCATACCTATATCGCCTATGGTCCGCTGCTCAATGGTGTGAGTCAGGTGATCTTCGAGGGAATTCCCACCTGGCCTGATGCGGGTCGTTTTTGGCAGGTCATCGAAAAATTTAAAGTCAGTCATTTCTATACCGCACCCACAGCGATACGATCGTTGCAGTCGCAGGGATTGAGCTATGTGCAAAAGTCCAATTTAGAATCTCTCAAAGTTCTTGGATCTGTCGGCGAGCCTATCAATGAGGAGGCCTGGCAGTGGTACAATGAAAACATCGGTCGCGGAGAATGTCCCATCGTCGATACGTGGTGGCAAACAGAGACCGGTGGCATTATGATTTCGACTCTCGCCGGCGTTACTCCCAGTGTGCCGACGATGGCGACCTTACCTCTTCCGGGGGTGGAGCCTCTCCTTGTGGATTCTGCTGGACGAGAAATTCACGAGACGGTGGCCGAAGGTGCACTCTGCATGAAGCGCCCATGGCCGGGAATGGCACGAACCATTTATGGTGATCATCGAAGATATCAAGAGACTTATTTTTCGACTTACAAAGGGTATTACTTCAGTGGAGATGGAGCTCGGCGAGATGAGCGCGGATTTTATCGTATCAGTGGGCGCATTGATGATGTCGTGAAAGTGTCGGGACATTTGATCGGTACGGCGGAAGTTGAAGATGCAATTAATCTCCATCCGCTGATTGTTGAATCCGCAGCGATCGGTGTGCCTCACCCTATTAAAGGCCAAGGTCTCGTGGCATTTGCTACTCCGAACTCAGGGCAAATACCTAAACCAGATTTATTGAGAGAATTAAATGAGATCATTACGAAAAATATCGGACCTCTTGCTAAGTTAGAGCGGGTGATTGTGGTGAGCGGACTTCCCAAAACTCGCTCAGGAAAAATCATGCGACGAATCTTGAGAAAGGCTTTCGAAGGCGATGTGGATCAACTCGGCGACACTTCGACATTATTAAATCCAGAGGTGGTCGATGAAATCCTTCTCAAATGTAGTGCAATAGAGCTCAAATAGTGCGGCGAAACATAAGGGCTTCTTATACTAAGGATAACGAAGATTATTTTGATTAATACCTCGCTGATCAATATAACTAGTCCCACTAACAGAGAGTTCAATTTGGGGATCGAAGGTTAGGGATCGAAAGATCCATCAAAAAAAAGGAATTGGGGATTGAACCGGCCCTTTACGTTTGGGGAAATGTAACTGGGCCCGGTATCTTGTCTGCGCTTTTCAGCAGTTTGATTTCAAAAAGTCTTAAAAGAAAAATCAAAAAATTTAGAAACAGTTTCTCAGGGACACGGGCTCCATGCCCTCGCCCGTTTTTCCGACAGGAAGTCGGAAATCGCGTCACGCTAACGGGAGGTCCCTTCGAATCTATTTCTAAATTTTTTGATTTTTCTTTTAAGACTTTTTGAAATCAACCTGCTGAAAAGGCTTCGTGCGAATAGGTTGGCTGGAATGTTTCGTGGGGTGGGGGGGGGTGGGGGGTCGGGGACTTTACTGGGTGGGGGCGGGGGTTGAGGTGACGAAGGTTGGGGGTTTTGAGGTGGAGCTGGATGACGGTCTTGAGGTTTTGGTGAGAGTGATGCTGAAAGTAGAGTGTTGAGGTAAGCTTATCTTTATAAAGCTGGGACATTCGGATTTTGGGGGGGGCGTCTCTGGGTGAGGCAGTCTCGAATTTATAAGCAATCTAGGGCGCTCGGATGGGATTGGGCTTTAGGAAAGTGTTAAGAATTCCGAAGATATATATGTGGAGAAGTCGGTCATGAAGGTTTTGTTTTTTTTAATTTTGATGATTCAGTTTCGAGCCTATGGCCAGATTGATCATATCAAAACATGTGCGGGCGATACGCCGACAGAATATGTCGATGAATGTCTTTTTCCGAACGATGATCAAAAGATTGTAACGTGTTGTGATACTAAAGGTGCGGTCTTCTGTGGACCGTCTCAGTGCATTTGCGCCAAAGGTGCCGCTAAAGTGGAACGCTTGCAGACGGATGCTATTAGAAATCTTTGCGAATCGAAAGCGGCGCAAGAGCATCATTATAAAATTAGAGAAGCTCGCGAACTTGCGGCCTCTAAATCTCAGCGCAAATAATAATTCAAAATTAAATTAAAAGTTTCATGCAGAAGACGGAGCCGCCGGCCTTCATGAATTCGGATGTTTCTACGGGATGCACCCGGAAACCTAATTTTTTAAGTTGGTTCGAAGTGTACTCGCTGCCTTTTTGAATCACCACATCGGTCCCGTGGAGGCAGCACGCATTAGCGGCGAAGTTTTGCACCGCCTCGTCCGAGGGAACGCGAATCAGATTTCTAAAGCGCGATTTAAGAATCAGGAGACCTTCGGGAGTGAAAGCCTCTTCGACGTAGAGAGCGGAGTCTTTATTGAGGATACAAAGGCAAGTGTCCAGATGATAGAAGTTTTCGTTCACAAGTTTTAAAGTATGGATGTGCAGGCCCGTGATGTTTCCAATTTGAGTGTAAACATCTTGTTCGGTCCGATAGCCGTAGCCTCCAAAGAGCTCTTGAGTTTCGTAGTTCCACAGTAGGTCGCCCATGCCCTCGAAGGACTTTCCGCTCGTGCTAATCGGATAGCATTCGATATTATTTTGCGTAGCCCACTGATGAAAGTGTTCGACCTCGTCTTGGCGCTGAATGGACTGCATGCGACTTAAAATCACTTGGAGAGACTTATTTTTGTAAAACGGGAACATTTGGTTCGCACAAAAAACCATGTCGGGCAGCCCAGGTTGGCCCTCGATCACTTCGACTTGTAGATCTAGGCTCTCGAACTTTTGTTTAAGATTTTCCCACTGGCGAACGGCGCGGGTCTTATCAATTTTCTTCAACTGGCCTGATTTGTCGACCATATGCGGGTTGATGCTGTATTTGATGTCGAAGAAGTCGGGCTTTACCATGAGCATTTTCTGGGGCCACATAAGAATCTCCTAGTGAGGGCACTTACACAATTGATGATTGTAGTAATGAGCCAATAACATCAGTGCGCTACCGGTGACGCTGAGGGGAACACTCACGATCATTGTATGCGCGAAGATCAAGCTAAATATGAGGAGGGGCATACCGACGCAAGCAAAGCGCAGTGCTTTTTTAGAGCCATGAATCAAAAAGCCTTTCCAAAATGTAATCCCAGAGACGGAGATTAATAAGATCATCACAATGTCGAACCAAAGGTGAGAACTCTCATGGGTAATGAGAAACGGAAAGAACATCATAATGAGGGGAATTGAACAGCAATGAATGAGACAGATGGCAGAAGCGCTGATCCCGAGATATTCAACCCAAGCGTGGTTTTTCATGGACCTAAATTATTGATTTCTTTAGCATAATGCAACCAATTTGCGTTTTTGGGAAGGAGTTGGGATCGCTTTAAAAAATTGTCTCAAAAAAAGACAAAGAAATTCATGGGGTTACAAATAAAGTATAAAAATGGGAAAAATTTTCCTCATTTTCTGAGACGACCTTACCGATAGATTAAATGAAGCAATTGAGAGCAATTAATTAATCTTTGGGAGGTTATCAATGGCATTCTCTAAGTTCATCATCGTGAGTGACGACCCGGTCATCATTCATAGAGGTCAGGAGTTTGCACAGACTCTAGGTGTTCAGTGCGATGTTCAGTCGCCAAGTTTTTCATCTTCGTCTGTTCCATCACTGTCTGTTGGCAGTGGACAAAATAATTCAGTAAGCAACGTTTTGCCATTTCCTGGTGTAGGAATGAGTTCAAGCTCAAACGGTGCTGTGGCTACAATCAACGATCTCGAAGCACAAGCTATCGAAAAAGCGATCCACTCTTTCCGTGGTAACCTCACTGAAGCTGCAAAAGCTTTAGGTATCGGTCGCGCAACGCTTTACAGAAAAGTGAAACTTTATAACATCGATCCATCTCAAGCACGCAGACGTCGCGCTGCTTAAGGCTCGTGAGGCTCTCAATGCAGAAAAAAGTCAGGGTTAAATCCTGACTTTTTCTATTTGTGCTTTGGACTCCACCATCGAGGCACCGCGAGCCATCGTAAATGGACATCTTGTTTTTTTAAATGCGTCTCAAATTCCAATTTAGCGACGCCCCCTTTTTTATAACTCAAAAAAGGACGTGTTGATCCCGTCAAAAGATAAGATGTAAATTCTGAGAGATGAGGCTCATGCCCAACAATGGCTAGAGAAGGGCTCTTGTATTTATTAATCTCCTCGATAAGTCCATCGTGATCTCTATTCGGAGTCAGTCGTGTCGTCTCAATCCGTTGAGCCTTAGGAAAATACTCCGCCAAAATCTCCGCCGTTTGCAAAGCTCGCGTCCAAGGACTAAACAAAATCGTCTCCAAGGATTCCAGTCGAGCCAAAGCCTCAAACCCTGCGTGAAGCTTCTTAATCCCATCCTTCGTTAAAGGTCGAAGCGAATCATCACTCTCGCGCAAAGCAAACTCCACCTTATCCTCAGCAACCCCATGTCGAACCCCAAAAAGAAATTTTCCCATCCAAAAACCCTAACCCCACCCCATTACCCAGTCAAAACCCTAAGCGTCCAAATCAATGACATAAAGGTGCTCGCTTTTCTTTTGCTTTGTTTTTGAGTTTTAAAATAGCATCGAGAGGACCTCCCGTTAGCGTGACGCGATTTCCGACTTCCTGTCGGAAAAACGGGCGAGGGCACGGAGCCCGCGTCCGAACGAAGCTATTTTAAAACTCAAAAACAAAGCAAAAGAAAACCTGGACCAGTACCAGTGTCTCGTTTTGAGACTCGCAAAACCGTTTACAATTAAGACAGAGTGTAAAGGGGAGTGACGCTTTTTGTAACGATTGGGTCTTTAATTGTTTGTGGTCTGGTATAAAGTTCGCAGTGATTCATTGTGTACGAAGTTGTGTTAAAATTCTTAAGGGCTGGGGGAACAATGTCAGATGATCGCAAAGTCATTCCGTTAAAAACCAAATACAAAAAATCTTTAGTGAGTACGACTCCGAATGATGTTCGCGCCGCCGCAACAGCGACTTTAGCCTTTACGCTCTTTTTAATGGTCGGTCTCAATTCCTCTCTGTTCAGTGGATCGAAAGAGCCACAGACAAATCTTCGTGGCATTGCGAGTGTGTCCAAGGGCGTTGAAACGGAGTGGAGAGAAAATATCGAAAAGTTAAACTCCAAAGAGATGGTTGTGGAATCGGCGAAGCGCCCATCCCCAATGGACTCTTTAAGCTTTGGACTTCTTGAGGGTAAGTATTCGATGAAGGTTCAGGGTGGTCGTATTACTCAAATCGAGTTTGATCGCAACGAAAAGCATCAGCCTAAAACATTACAAGATCGCATTCAGTTTATCCATAAGTTCGCTGACGTTTTTGTGCCCGGATTTAAAGTGGCGCAAAAAGCAGGCATCGAAAAAGTCGACACCGGTTTTCGCGAAACCTATCGTGTAGATAGCGCGTGGGGCGAAACGTGGTTTGATTTCCAACTGGACGACCAAAAACGCCTCATTTCCCTCGAAGTGAAAAAATAAAAATTTAAATTTTGCGACAATGAAGAACAATTGCTTGCGTCTTTTTTCGAAAGACGCATAATTTGCGGATATGCGTTGGATACTCACGTCTTTATTTATTTTTTTTGTAGGCTGCACTTCGGCCATGATTCCTTTTTCAAAGGAAGATCCCCTCACGGCGCCAGAGGATAAGCAAATTCAATTTTACCTGCAGGATCTGGAGCAAGGATGCCGTGACTACCAAGGGCCGGGAGATCTCATTACGCCCCAGCAGCGCATTTGTGAGACCAGCAAGCTCAGCACGTTTGCAATGAGATCTGACGAAGAAGGCTTAATTCCTATTCCGTTTGAAAATGGTGTTCTGATTCCACCTAAAGTGATTGCAGGCGCCGCACTCAATGACTTTCAACAAAACGTGATCTTGATCCACAATAAATCAATCAGTTTTAAAGAGGCCATTGTTAATCTTCTTGCAGTTAAAATGAATGATCTCTATCGCATCGAGTTCAAGAACAACTGGATATATATCACGGTCGAGAGTCTCCGAGTGACGGAAGATAATCTCTTTAGTAAAAGTATATCCGACCTCGGTTTCGCTCTGAAGCGCGAGCACGATCCGGACAAAAAAAATCTCATCCAGGTTGCGATACTGAGTAAATACGCGGACGTGAGCTTTAAGTTCGATAGAGAAAACACGTTATCAGCCAAGGAAATCTCTGAGCACCTCCTTACGGAAGCGATAAAAAATAAAAAGGCCTGGTGGTATGGGAAGGTGATCTTTGAGGCGAACACCGTTTTAGGAAAATTAGCGTTGATGAATAATAACTTGCAAGAGGCCAATCGGCGTCTCCTGAAATCGGTCGATCTCGATCGGAATTCTTTATTTGCGTTAAGTCCCTACCGAAACACACAGTTAGCAAAACCGCTGCTCGAGAGAAAACAAAAGAAGACGGTCCAGCAGTTTTTGCGCAAATTACGAACGTTACGACTCCCCAGAACCGACGTGGACGACATTAAATTTTGGGAAGATGAACTTAAAAAGTCGGGGATAACTCAATTCAAACCCATCTACGAAAGATAGGGACGAAGGAAGGTACCGGGTACCTTCAGTCATTGTGGAGAGATGACTCGACCAATGTCGAATTTTCGCTCGATAACCTGCTGTGTCCTGATCTGAGATTTGTTTAAGATTTTTCCATAATTTCCGATAAATAAGAGTGAACTCCTTAAAATTGATCGGCTTTATTCTATTTTTATGCCCACTTCAGGGGATAGCGCAGGTTCCTGCGAGTTTTGTCTATCAGGGCCAAATTACCAAAAGTGGTGGGTTGCCATTAGAAGCCAATCCCGTTGTCTTTAACGTCCGCATTTATTCCGCCGTCAATGATTGTTTAATGTATGAAGAGCAGCACTCCGTCAATATGCTGGGGAGTGAAGGGGCGTTCTCGCTCAATATCGGAGCAGGAATTCGCTCAGGTTCGGACTACGAAGATACATCTTCGATCATCGATATTTTTAGAAATGGAATTAATCACACGGGCATTACAACATGTGCGGCAGGAACAAGCTACAATGCAATTGCCGGTCACACTCGAAAAGTCCGCATCGGTTATAACGATGGCTCGGGACTTGTCACGTTGGCTCAGGATTTTCATTTGCAGACCGTTCCCTACGCTTGGTATGCGAACAGTTTACAAGGACTCACCGCAAGTAATTTTGTGCAGATCAATCCTGGACAAAATATCACGCAAGCGAATTTAGAAAATCTACTTGGCGGCACGAATTACAATACTCTTTATAATTTAGCCAGTGGAACTTCGACCACACCGTTAACCATGAACGGTCAGCAGATCAAAAACTTAGCCGATCCGACATTAGCTCAAGATGCCGCGACTAAGAATTATGCCGACACGAAAATTGCGGGTGCTAATATCGACGTGAGTGGGGTGGGGGCCGGAACTGGAAATGGTCGAATCCTCTCCTGGAACGCGACGCTCAATCGTTGGGAGGCCGTAGTGCCGTCGACGATGACCGACGCGACGAAGCTACCACTTGCCGGTGGAACCATGGCCGGAACCATTAATATGAACGGCAATCAGATTTTGAATACAGGCCACATTACAATGCAGAACCTATCGACTGTGACGCTGGGAAAGTTTTCAAATGCTCAAGAGACGACTCTTGTGGGTACACTCGCGATCGGAAATAGAGGGGCCACATGGTATAACACGGACACCGATAGAATCATGTACTGGGATGGAAATAGTGCGGAGGCGGTGGGTGCGGGTAGTGGCACAGGTGATATCGAAGGCGTCGTGACCAACTCAGGTTCCGCTCTCTCTGGCGGCGTGACGAGCGGAACGGCGACACTTGCGGTGGTCACCGATGGTGTGACGATAGAGACTAACGGATCCAATCAACTCCAAGTGAGAGACGGCGGTATCGGTTCGGCGAAGCTCTCCACCGACGCGGTGACAACATCGAAGATATTAGATGGCAGTGTGACGACTGCAAAAATCAACTCACTCAGTGTAACAAAAATTACAAGTGCCGCGGCCGAATACTTCTCCTACATGCCAGCGGGTACGGAATGTACCAGCAACTACACAATGATCTGGGATGCGGTCAATGACCGTTGGATTTGCGGGGCTTTGCCGAGCAACTTCACGGCCATCGCGGATGCGGACAACGATACGAAAATTCAACTGGAAGAAAGTGCTGACGAAGACAAAATTCGATTCGACACCGCCGGCACGGAACGTATGGTGATCGACGAAACCGGTCGCGTCGGTATTGGGACGACGACCCCAGCTCCTGTGGTGGCTAATCGCAAAGTTTTGGATATTTACGACGGTTCCGCAAATGGAGCTGAGCTTAAGCTCTATTCGACAACCACACAGTTTCGAATTTTTAATAACAATGGGTCAAATGAAGTCGGCTTTGGATCGGATTCGAACTCGACCGTGCATCTCTACACTAATGGCGGTGGAAATCGAAGGATTTCTATTTTAGGAACAGGGAACGTAGGTATTAATAGTTCAAGTCCGCAATCTCAATTGGATGTTGCGGGAACCATACGTGCCAATGAAATTTGCGACGAAGCGGGTTCAAACTGTAAGGACATTTCTAGTGGATGGGGCGCCGGTGGTGACATTGATGGCATTCTCACCAATGCGGGCTCGGCTCTAAGCGGAGGGACGGGAAGTGGAACAGCCACTCTGTCCGTCGTGACCGACGGCACGACCATCGAGACCAACGGTACAAATCAACTTCAAGTTAGAGACTCGGGTGTTTCCTTAGCTAAATTAGCGGCAGATTCGGTCAACAGTTCAAAAATTGTCGATGGTTCTATCACGAACGCGGACATTAACGCGGCAGCAGCGATTGCGTGGAGTAAAGTTGATAAGACGGGAGCGATTGCAGGTGATATCGGAGCCGCAACGGCGACTCGTTCTATCAATACAAATTCAGGTTCTGGATTGACCGGCGGAGGAGACTTGTCGGCAGATCGGAATTTAGCGATCAATACTGATAACTCCACATTGGAAATCGCGACGAACACTCTCCGCGTCAGAGACGGCGGCGTCACCAATGCGAAAATCAGTTCGGTCAGTGTGGATAAAATTACCAGCGCAGCGTTACAGTACTTTAGCTACATGCCGGCAGGGACCGAATGTGGTCCCAATGAAGTTCTCAAGTGGAACGCTGTCAACGATCGTTGGCTCTGCGGCGCTGATGATGCGGGGGCGATAACTAGCGTTTTCTCGAGAACGGGAGTGGTTGTCGCGCAAAGTGGGGACTACACCGGTTCACAGATTACCAACACGGCCAGCGGCAACATCGCCGCAACAACAACTCAGGCGGCCATCAACGAACTCGATAGCGAAAAAGTAGCGAAAGCCGGCGATACGATGACCGGTACACTGAATCTGCCCAACGACGGTCTTGTTGTAGGAACCTCTCAGTTGGTCACCGCGTCTGGAAAAGTGGGAATCGGGACGTCAAATCCTTCTGTAAATTTAGAAGTTGCGTCGACGAATTCCTCCACGAGTATTCAATCCATCAATCTGAACACAGCAGGCGCAGCCGTTTATCCCTCTTTGAGTGTGCAGAATTTTTCGGGCGCAACGACAGGTCATCCTGTGATGATTTTGCAAAACTCTCGAGGTTCTTCGACGTCTGCAAGTTCTCTGCAATCCGGCGACATGTTAGGATCTATTTTATTCATTGGCCAAACAGATGCGGGAACCAGCGTTCAGGCGGCCCGCATACAGGCTTTTGCCGAGGATACCTTTACAAGTTCGACCAATCCCTCCGTCTTGTCATTTGCGACATCAGGTGCAACTGGGACTTACACAGAGAGAATGAGAATTAGTTCCATCGGAAGTGTAGGTATAGGCACAAGCAACCCCACTACCGGAGCAATTTTGGATATGAACGGTACGGGAGCGACAGGAAGCACCATCGTTATTCCTCGCGACACAACAGGCAATCGTCCTGTCTCGGGCGTTAATGGGATGCTTCGTTACAACACGACGACAAATAAATTCGAAGCCTACGAAAACGGAAGCTGGGTCAATATGATTGGCTCAGGTGGCTCATTTGTGAATGTGACCTCCGGAACTGGAACTGCTGCTTTACCCTCGTATTCATTCACTGGCGAACCCGACACAGGTTTCTGGAATCCTTCAGCAGATACCATTGGTTTTGCTGTGGCCGGAACGAATCGCATGAATTTAAATTTTAGTAGTATGACGTCCACAGTTTCCTCCGGACCCAGTTTAAATTTGGGAACAGCAAATGTGGCGACAAGTCCTGCGTACTCATTTAATGGAGATCCTGACACAGGTTGGTTTAATCCAGCCTCCGATGTTCTTGCCGCGAGCACTGCGGGTGTCGAGAGAATGCGATTCACCTCTGGGGGGGACATCGGAATAGGTACAACTTCTCCTCTTTTGAGACTCCATGTTGCAAGCCCTTCCGGTATCGCGGCAAATACGATGTTTTCAACCAGTGACTACGCGAATGGTTCTACGGGGTCGGCGCTCACTTTTGATTTTGGAGCCAGTAGCGGAAACACTTACAGCCGAGTATCAGCGATGTCGGCCGGAAATACTGTTTGGAATAACTTAGTCCTCCAAAGCGGCGGAGGAAATGTGGGTATAGGATCGACATCGCCTTTGCGTAGGTTTACTGTCAATGGAAGTTCGATCGCCAACGGCAGCCACAGAGTCATCAGTGTGAATGAGCCCACCGCAAGCAATGAAAGTATTTCTCTCGGATATGATTCAAACGGAACGATTCACACAGCGGGCTTTCTACGTTCAAATAACAATTTACCTTTATCGTTGGGAACTCTAACCACTCCTCTCGCCCTGCAAATTCTAGATGGCGGTAACGTGGGGATCGGGACGACAAATCCCGGGCAAAAACTTGAAATTAATGGTGGAGGTGTGGCTGCGGGTGTGGCAATTCGGGGTGGAGCCGCAGTGCCAACGTTTCTAGATTTTGGGAATACCACTCGTCAAGCAACTATAGGTTTTGCTTCCGCCGCAAACGAATGGGCCCTAGGTAGCTCTGCCGCAGATTTAGTGATTCGCACAGAGTCCAATTCAAATAAAGTAATGATCGGTTCGACAATTGGAGGCCCAGTTCTAAATGTTTTGGGATCTGGAAATGTGGGGATTGGCACCACGAACCCCGTCGCTAAACTTGAAGTCAGCGGGAATTTAAAAATAGGTTCGGACAGTACGACGTGTGATTCGACCCGATTGGGCAGTATGCGGTTTGAGAATGACTTTTTATTTGTTTGTAAATCCACAGGATGGGCGGTGGTACAAACAACTACTCCTGTGGCGGCATTGAGTGTCTCGCCCAGCTCTGCAACACTGAACCTCACGGGCGGTGTGAGTCCGGGAGCTTATACGAGCTTTACATTTACAAATACGGGTTCCGCAACGACGACTTCTATTGCGACCAATTTATCCAATTCTACCAATTTTCAAATTGGTTCGAATACGTGTAGTTCGGCTACACTTTCTCCGGGATCCAGTTGTATCGTCCAAGTTCGTGCTATGGCATCAACCAACACAAGTTATGCTGGGACGATTTCAGCAACGGCGGGCGCCGCAAATGCATCGGCATCACTTGCGGGAACTTCCACAGGATTTTCTGCATCTCCTCCTGATTGCTCCCTATTCACATCTCCTGAGCCAAACACGCCCGGCTACATGTACTTCCCAGTTTCGACCACTCAAAAAGTCATGACAATGTGTACATTCTCCGGGATTACGAGCACGTGGGTGACGAATTCCGGAAGTTGTTGGGGAACTGGCTGCTGGACGAGTCCGGCAAGCTCGCCCGGAACAGGCACAGGTGGGGTAGAGTTTGACGTTTCAAATTCATTGGTTCCAGGATTTGATAAAATTTATCGATGTAACGCGGGAATTGTGCAAATGAGTACATCCGGTGGAGCTTTCGTCAATCAAAGTTGGTCTGGCGGGGCTCAAAGCGGTCAGCCACTTCGGTGTGTGTCATACTAATCAGAAAAGCAGGGCCGTTGATCCGACCCTGGTTCAAATTACTTTGAAGCTTCAGCAAAAAGCCTACTGGGGCACTACTTCTTCATCCGGAGCGAAGCCGCGACGGAGAGTGTTCTCAGTGACAACTTTGGGATCCATAAAATGTAAGAGGTAATCAGGGCCGCCGGTTTTACTTCCGCCGCCAGAGAGTTTAAATCCTCCGAAGGGATGTCTTTCCACGAGCGCTCCGGTGGACCCGCGGTTGATATATAAATTACCTACGTTAAATTCTCTTCGAACCATTTCGATGTTTCCGGGGCTTCGCGAGTAGATTGCGCCTGTGAGAGCGTAATCGGTGTCGTTAGCCACAAAGAGAGCTTCTTCGAGGTTTTTGACTTTAATGATGGAAAGGACTGGACCAAAAATTTCTTCCTGAGCGATGCGGGCTTTGGGCGGAACGTTGGTGAAGATCGTTGGGGGAATAAAGTATCCCTTGGCGTTCGGTCCAGAGTTGGGGACATTGCCTTGGAAAGCCAAAGTGGCTTCGCCTTTTCCGATCTCAATATAGTCTTTGATGCGATCGTACGCGTCTTTGTCGATCACTGGTCCCATAAACATATGAGGATCTTCGCTGGATCCGACTTCGATGGATCTGGCCGCTTCGACGAGGCGATTTGTAAAGCGCTCGTAGATTTCTTCAAGGACAATCACGCGACTTGCGGCCGAGCATTTTTGACCTTGAAATCCGAAAGCGGAGTAGAGAACTCCGGCCACCGCTTCATCGAGATCCGCATCGGAGTCGACGATGATTCCGTTTTTACCACCGAGCTCGGTGAGAGTGCGTTTGATGTGTCGTTGACCAGGATGAACCACCGCTGCTTTTTGTAAAATGCGTAAGCCCACATCTTTGGATCCGGTAAAGCACACCATCGCTGTGATCGGGCTATTCACGAGGTATTCGCCGACGACTTCTCCAAGGCCGGTGATCATGTTCACCACGCCCTTGGGAGCTTTGGCTTCGATAAAGGCCTTCATCAAATAGTACGCAGTGATGGTCGTTTGTTCGGCGGGCTTCATCACCACTGTATTCCCAGTGACGACAGAGCCAGCCACCATGCCTGTGAGAATCGCGAGCGGGAAGTTCCACGGCGCAATCACCACATTCACTCCGCGGCCTTGGTAAGAGAACATATTCACTTCTGCAGGAGCGACCCCCACTTTTTTAGGGATGGCGAGTTTTTTCATTTCCTCGGCGTAGAATCGACAGAAGTCGACCGCTTCGCCCACATCCCCGTCGGCCTCTTTCCATGTCTTTCCGGCCTCGAGTATTTGGCAAGCCGCGATCTCGTTGCGGTCTCGCTCGAGAATATCGGCCACGCGATGGATCAGCGCTGCGCGATCGTGAGCCGATGTTCGTGTCCAAGATGGGAAGGCTTTGTTAGCACTTTGCAAAGCCACTTCCGCTTGATCTGTGGTCGCTAGAGCGATTTCGCCCAGAGTTTCCGCCGTGGATGGATTGATGGTGGGCATCCATTCGGTGGCTTTGAGCCATTCGTTGTCGATGGCGCCAGACCATTTTTTGTTAAGATTTTTATTTTTAAATTGAGCGAGCGATTTTTCCATGACGGTGCGTTTGTCATTCTTAGAAAAATCATAAGGCGCGAGGTTCGTAAACGGGCGAGAGGCGGGAGGAGGTTCGACTTCCAATGCCGGAGGTGGTGTGGTCACTTTAAGTTTAGGGTCGGCAAGAAGAGCCGCTTCGGCGACGTTGTCGGCAAACTTCGAACGCAAGAAGGACTCGTTCGAAGTGTTTTCAAGAAGGCGACGCACGAGATACGACATTCCTGGAATCAATTCGCCCACAGGACAATACTCGCGCAAGCGGTACCCTTGCTGAACGATGGATTTTTTGAACGGATCCGCCATTCCGTAAAGCATTTGGATTTCAAACGCCGTCTTGGGAAGCTTGAGTTGTTCCGCATAGGCCATGGCGTGAGCGATCGAACGCACGTTGTGCGAACCGATGGCGAGGTCGATGTAGCGGTTATTATCAAGAAGTATACGAGTACACTCTTCGTAGTTAATGTCCGAGTGAGCTTTTTCGGTGTAGACCGGGATGGGCCAATTCTTTTGTTTCGCTCCGATCGTCTCGTAATCCCAATAGGCGCCTTTCACCAAGCGAACTGCGAAGGGTGTTCCGCGCTTTCTAGAGAAATCCACAAGGTTTTGAACATCTTTTTTAGAATCGCGCAAGTAAGCTTGGATGACGATTCCAAAATGGCGGTAATCTTTAAATTCCTCTTCCATTAAAAGTTGTTTGAACACTTCGATGGTTAAATCTTTGATATGGTACTTTTCCATATCTACGTTGATAAAAACAAAATTCTCTTTGGCCTTTTTAAAGATCGGACGCAGCTGTTCTTTGACTTTTTCGATACTGTGTTCCCAAGCTTCCGGGTGAATTTGTGAATAGAGTGCGGTGATTTTCACAGAGATGTTCACAAGAGGAATGTTTCCGCGATGATCGGTGTCCACCTGGGGCTCTGGAGACCACGTTTTGGTTTCTTTGGTGAGCCAGTCCATCAACTCGAGGTAACGCGTTTTATATTCAAGGGCTTCGGCTTCACTGAGGCAGGCTTCGCCGAGAATATCGATGGTGAATGTTTTTTTCTCTTTGCGGGAATTTCTTAATACGTTGATGGCTTCTTCAGGATTTTCTCCAGTGATAAACATCTTCGCCATCTGTGTGACGTTTTTTTTGATGGCTCCGGCCATCAAGCCCGGTGCTAAGGAACCGATGCCTAAGCCAAAGTTAAAGACAGAGGGGAGATTGTCGCCTTCTTCCGCGAAATACTCTTTAAGATGTCGAGCCACATCGCTTCCAGAATTGAGAGTCGGAAGCACATCCACAAAACGAAACATCTGTGTTTTAAAAGCGGGGTTGCGCATAGACCATTCCATGATTTTTCCGTACCAACGTTCCTTGCTAAAAAGTGACTGCGAATCGCCAGCTCCGCCTTTAAAAATTTGCTGACCTTTGGCTTCAATTTGCGTTTGCAAAGTCGACATGAATACCCCTTTGAGAATGGCGCGAATATGACGTATTTTTTGAGTTTGCTCAATGAAAATGAAGACCGGAGCTCAAGGAACAGACAGCCCTAGGCTTGCGGTCTTTTGTGGTGTTTACAAGCCCATGACTTGGGAAGTCATGGGCGGATCAAAGTGACTATTCCTCAGACCAGATGCCGATTTCTTTAAGCGTTTCACAAGTGGCAGCGTCCACAAGGATTAATGAAGTGCCTGAATTCGATGGGGCGTTCCAGGAGAGAGAGTAAAAAAGCACACCGTCTTTGGCTGCGATTGTTTTGGCTTCGTCGATAGCCTCTTGGCTTTCATTGAGATCGACGAGAGCGTTATCTAGCATATCGAGTGCGTCTTTCTGAGTTGTGACCTGAAGCCCCTCGTAACCCCAGTCGCTTGTTTGGGCGCTGTCTTCGATGAGTTTCTGATCGATCTGTTGGTAACATTTGTCGGCGGCGAGAGAAGCTGAAGATAAAAATAAAGCTGATAAAATAAGAAGTGATTTCATGAAAGTCTCCTTTGTTGAGCCTATAGAACATAAAAGCGTTTGACGTTGGTAGCGATTTGTTCGCAAAAGAGAGGATTCAAAAATAATATAAACATTCCTGTTAAGACGAGTGTATTAAATTCAGAAAGTTAGGCGATACGCCATGACATTTGGAGCAAAGAGGACAGGCGACCTTCCAGCCGATCTCCAGATTTCAAAGGGCCCACACCCGCTGGAGTGCCGGTCAGAATCAGATCTCCATCGCAGATCGGATAGGTTGATTTGATCGACGAGATCAAAGTTTCGAAATCAAAAATCATGTCTTTTGCAAAGCCATGCTGAACGGTTTTACCGTTGATTTTGAGCTCGAGCTCCAGATCTGCAAAATTTTCGATGCGATCCCAGCTGATCATTGGACTGACGGGACAGGCACCGGCAAAAGATTTGGCCTTCGTCCAAGGTTCGCCTTTTTTCTTGGCCTCCGATTGGGCATCGCGAGCGGTGAGATCGAGGGCCAAGCCCACGTGAGTCGGGTGTCCTTGAGCATTGATTCTGACGGCGATTTCACACTCGTGGTGAATGTCATTGGACCACCGAGGCAAATGAATCTCTGTCGTGTCGCTCCAGCAGCTTCCCGCTTTAAGGAAAATCAGTGGTGAACTCGGAACGGGATTGTTCAATTCCTTGGCGTGATCCCGATAGTTGCGACCGACACACCAAATGTTAAGCGGTTTACTCATGAATCTCCCAGCGTCCAGACTCGTCTCCCTCAATTTTTGTGAGCTTTAAGAATTCGGCGCAGCCAAAGAAGCAGAACATGGCGGGATTCGGATGAGTGGTTTTGAGCGTAAACACCGCGAGTTGGAGCCAATCGGAGTGACTCGCCACGAGAACAGTCTGGTGGGGATACCTTTGTGGAATTTCGTGAATAACGGCTTTCACTCGGTCCTCGAACTCGGCAGCCGATTCGATGGATTTTCTTTGGTCGAGTTGAGAATCAATCTCCACGGGAATTTGAAGTTTTTCCGCGAGTGGCGCTACCGTTTGCTGAGCCCGCGCCTTCGGCGAGGAAATAATGACGTTGACGTTTTGGAGGAGGCTTTCGGTGGCGAGCTGCTGGGCTTGGGCTTCGCCTTGGGTGCTTAAAGAGACATCACCGAAGCCTTGGTCTCGATCTCCGTGCCGGAGCAAAATTAACGTCGTCATGGAGTCCACTTTAGGCTGTGAAGCTGACCGACGCAAAAAGATTTTCTTACGCTCATCAGAAAAAATCTGTTAGCATGGCTGGGAAACAATGAGTAAGGGTCAGATTTACAAATTTATTTCAGCCAACGGCTTTATCCGGGCCTCCGCATTTGTTGGGACAGAACTTCTCAACGAAATGCGCGATATCCAAAAAACCTCGCCTCCGTCCACGATGGCTCTTGGCCGCGCCTTGTCGGGAGTGACGCTCTTATCGTCACTGCTGAAGAACGGGCAGGTGGTGTCCTTGCAAATTCAGTGTGACGGCCCGATGAAGATGCTTTTTGCGCAGGCCTCTTATGAGGGGCACGTGCGTGCTTTTATCTCCGAACCCCAGCTCCCGATGGCTGTCGAGGGGCACAAACTCATTCTTGCGCCACTGGTGGAGTCTGGAACTCTCACGATGACCACTTACCTTAGTGCCAACACCACTCCTCAGCGCAGTCAGGTGCTCATCGAAACGGGTGAGATCACCGAGGACATTGCTCATTACATTCGAACGTCCACTCAGACTCCGTGTGCTCTTTCCACGGGAATTTCGTTTGGCCCGGAGGGCGTAGTGAACGGCGCCGGTGGAATTTTAGTGGAAATGATGCCGGGACATACAGAAAATGACGCTCTCTTTGTGGAAAGAAGTTTAAACACCATCGGATCTCTATCGCAAATTTTTGCGGAGGGCACGAGCGCGGAGCAAGTGCTGCGCTTGTTGTTCGTGGGCCTTGAGGGAACTTATTGGGAACATCCCTTTCCTGTGGAGATTGTTTGCAGCTGCAGCTTAGATAAAGTTTTGAACTCGTTAAAACTTCTCGGCGAACAAGAACTTAAAAAAATCATTGAGGATAAGGAAGAGCCCTTGGAAGTGGGCTGCGAAATGTGCGGCAAAAAATATCAGGCGTTCCTTAAAGATATCAAAAACGTTTATAATGAGCTTAAAGGTCTCCACTAGATGGGGACACCGGTCTATTCGTCCTTCTCCGCATTTACCGCTGATCTATTTCAAAAATTCCCTCAGCGTCTGCGTGTCGCATATCCTTTGGGGCTGGGAAAACCCAATCAATTGGCGAATCTGATCTATCAGCACTATAAGGATTCTCCCGAGAGTCGGTTAGAGATTTTTAGCGCGCTCAGCCTGTCTTTACCGAAAGCCAAAAGTGAAGTGGAGGCGCGCTTTTTAAATCCATTCCTACACCGTCACTTTGGCGAGAACTACCCCGAACTGGAATACGTCAAAGACATCGTCGCCCAAAATGTTCCCGAAAATATTTCGGTGTATGAGTTCTACTATCAGGCGGGTGTGTATTCCCACAAACCCGAAGCTCAAAGAAATTATGTCAGCCTCAACTATACATTTGCGGCCCAACATATTTTCGAAAAGAATATCGATGCTATTTTGCAACTCGTTTCGAAAAATCCCGAGACGGGAAAGTATAGTCTGAGTTGCAATCCCGACATGACGTTAGATGTTGCCGACAAGTATCGCGCGGCGGGGAAACCGTTATTGGTCGTGGGAGTGGTCCATCCCGAACTCCCGTACATGGAAGGGGATGCCGAGGTCGATGCTGATTTTTTGAGTGCGGTGATCGAAACTCCGGAGCTCTCGCAGCCGTTGTTTGCACTTCCAAAAAATCATGTGGACGAAGTCGATCATATGATCGGTTGGCATGCCAGTCAGGTGGTGGCTGACGATGGGACTCTCCAGATTGGAATTGGCTCATTGTCCGACGCCCTCGTGCATTCGATGATTTTACGTCATCAAAAAAACTCTCTGTATCGCGAACTCTTGAATCGTTGGTGGCAAGCGCGAGGGATAAAACCTGATTTTATTTTGTTGGATGTGTTTGAAAAAGGCCTTTATGGCACCAGCGAGATGGTGATGGATGGATTTATGCATCTGCGCCGAGCCGGAATTCTCAAGCGCACTGTGCAAGATTTTTCCAAAGATGTTCAGCGCTTTTTGCACGGCGCATTTTTTCTGGGAAGTAAAGAGTTTTACCAGTGGCTTCGAGAGCTTTCGCCGTCCGAGCGCAAAGGCATCGGCATGACTCGCGTGTTAAAAATCAATGATCTTTACGACGAAAATGAGATGGCCCTCCGCCGACAAAGAAAAAATGCTCGGTTTTTTAATACTGGAATGTCGGCCACGCTTTTGGGCGAGATGGTCAGCGATACGTTAGAGGACGGCCAGGTGATTAGTGGAGTGGGCGGGCAGTATAATTTTGTAGCCATGTCTCATGAGTTGGCAAACTCGCGGTCTATTTTAATGATCAGAGCCACTCGCGGAGAAGGTGAAAACTTAAAGTCGAACATTCTTTGGAATGCGTCCCGAGTGACGATTCCGCGACACCTTAGAGATATTATTATCACCGAATACGGAATTGCGGATCTTCGGTTTAAGACCGATGAGCAGGTCATTCAAGCAATGATTGAAATCGCCGATACGAGATTTCAGGAAGATCTTCGTCAGACAGCGGTGAAGGCCGGCAAGCTGGATGAAAAATATCAAATTCCTCCTTGGGCCCGAAACAATACATTCGAAAATATTAAAGCCTTCACTCAAAGCGCTCAAGCGGCGGCGTTTGCACCTTTTCCGTTCGGAAGTGATTTTACTCAGGTCGAAGAATCTCTGGTTTTCGCTCTGTTGGAACTTAAAAGGCAGGGGTCCTTGTCAGGACGGATCTCGTTGATTGTCAAAGGTCTAAGAGCACGTGAGGGAAATTTCTCCGAGGAAATGAAGCGCATGGGCTTTAATCAACCTTTGGGGATTAAATCCTGGATCTACAAGCATGCGGTGCTTGGAGCCCTCGCGATTTCCCACGACAAATAGCGATGAGGCCCACCTATGGTCCGGTCGCAGTTTGATTGGGGCGGGCCTGTGATAATATAAGAAGATGCGAATTTCGAAATGGGTGTTCCTTTTTTTAGTACCTTTATCATCTGTTTATGCTGAATCACCTCCGGTGATTTCACCCCATGAAAAGTGTATCGTCGAAAGTAAACGTCAGGCCCACATTCGCACGAATTTTTCTTCGGATCCCTACGTTCGATTGATGGCGATCCTCGAGGCCAACGCACATGCACTGATCGGAGCTCGTTTTGGACTACAAGCGGGTTATATGGGGGCTCCTCGAGCGATCGATGCCCTTCGGGTTCGTGGGGCGATTCAAAGTCAGGTTTCGGCAGTGAGTACAGTGATTCGCAATCGAGAAAAATTATTCACCGAAAGCGCGCGGGCTCAAACCATCAGCCAAAAAGTGATTGATCCTTTGAGAGCTTCGCAGCCGGCGCTTTACGAAAGAATTATGGGCCCCCGGGAACGGCTCAATCAGTCCCCGGTCACGATCCAGCGCGAGCTTGCGAGCATTTCCGAATTGACGGCCTCTCAACGAGCCTCTCTCCAGGAGTATTTTAAAACTTTGAAGCGGATTGATACTTTTTCACGGCAAGTCACTCAAGGGGCCGCACGGCTAGGGCTCAGCAGCTCGCTCGGAGACGTATCGGCTTTGCAATACAAAATGCGGGAAGCCCGGATTGCTCGCGTCGCGCCGACCGCGCCCCAGATGCGAACACGTCAAGCCGTAGCGGGTGGAGCGATTGGCTTAGCGGCTGGAGGAGCCATGGGAATTATCGCCTCTCCTTATCTCGTAAAAAATAAATGCAGCGATGATTCTCCTATCGATATGTCTCAGGCTCGACTGCTCGGGGACTTCGTTGACGTTTCTATGGCCGATGCGTGTGAGTTTAGTTACAGAGGTGCGCAGAAGTTATTGGATATGTCGCCGACCGATCTCGAAAAGGTGTGCGAGCGCGTCCCTCAACTTCATCACATTTTGACGGCTCTCAATTCAAAAGCGGTGGACCGCATGCGCGGGGCCCCTAAGCCTGTACTAGAAAATGCCGATTGTCGGAGCGACGGGACTGCTGATTTTAGTTTTCGTCTCTCGAATGGAGTGAGTTACCAAGTGAATATGGGACTCCAAAAAACGGAAGTGAGAATGCAAGAGCCGGGTCGAACCTATCGGGGGCAGGACTCGCTGACTTGGTCTGTGCCGCGATCGTTTGAAGCGCGAGATTCGATCAGCTTACCTCGGTCTCATATGCAGGTCGATCCCACGGCAGGATTGCCCGGGCCGTGGACATCAGATTACGAAAAATTTATTTTGGATCGCATACGATTACCAATGCCGGAGTATGGGCCTCATCGTGAGCGAATTCAGGTGGGTCATGGAGTTTTGTTTGTGCGCCCTCTGCAGGGAGTGATTGGCCGGGTTTGCGAAATGATCGCGGCGAACGGGAGTTCAGGAGCGACCGAAAGCACAACCGAACAGTAGTTGTGCTTTTGAATCTTAAATTATTTTTTCTCGGTGTTCGCTGGAGCTTCGGCCTTTTCCGTTTTTACGGCTGGCTTTTCTGATTTCACAGCTTTGTCGATTTTCTCCGATTTTTTTCCTTCAGAGTAGGCCTGAAGCTCTTCGTAGCCTGGAAGCGAGGAGAGATCAGGAACAATCACGATCTCGATACGACGGTTTTGCGCTTTACCTTCCGTGGTTGTGTTGGAGCCAATGGGCTGGCTATCTCCGTAGCTGGCAGCACTCACTCGAGTCGCGGGCATTTGATTCTCCATCATCGTTTTTACCACGGTGAGAGCGCGGCTCGATGCGAGCTCCCAGTTCGAAGGAAACGCTGCGGTTTTGATCGGAACGTTGTCGGTGTGACCTTCCACTTGATATTTTTTATCAGGAATGGAAGCGAGCTGAGCGCTGACGTCTTTAATAGTTTGTAAACCTTTCTCAGATAAGCGGGCAGAACCGGAAGGGAAGAGAACATCCGAGCCTAAGCTCACAACCATTTTTCCATCGACAATACGAACCGAGAGCGTTCCGGCGTCGATGAGTTTTTTAAACCGAGCGGTGAGATCTCGAAATTCTTCAAGACGTTTTTTTTGCTCGTCTTCGCGGGCTTGCATTTCACGCATAGCTTTTTTCATGTCTTCCAAAGACATCTGCAATTGACCGCGATCTTTTTCGAGCTGGATTTTTTCGTCGAGAGCCTGCTGGTAGGTTTTATTGGACACGCAACCCACCGCTAAGAGTACAAATAACGGGAATAAAATAAGTTTCATTAAATCTCCTTGATGTAAATTCAAACTGCGAATTTAGTGTATGTCCCCCCTCCCCCGGGTCAACAAAAAGGTTCCAGCTCCCTGCGTGCACTTTTTTAAACAAGATGTTTAAAAAAGTGCACGCAGGGAGCTGGAACCTTTTTGGGAACCTTTTTG